>JBIOYF010000175.1:0-3802 GCA_044870035.1 Dehalococcoidia bacterium | reverse complement strand
TGCTCGACCACCTGCTGTCGCAGATCGCCAAGCACGGCATCATCGACCTGACGATCGAGGCCAAGGGCGACCTCCACATCGACGAGCACCACACTGTGGAGGACATCGGCCTCGCGCTCGGCAAGGCGGTCGACGAAGCGCTGGGCGACCGGCAGGGCATCGTGCGCATGGCGGACGCGCTCGTGCCCCTGGACGAAGCGCTCGCGTCGGTGGCGATCGATCTGTCGGGCCGCGGCTACTCGGTCCTCGAAGTGGCCTGGACCAGCGACCGCATCGGCGAGCTGCCGGCCGATCTGCTGAACCACCTGCTCTGGTCGTTCGCGAGCGAAGGCAGGCTCAATCTGTACGCGCGCGTGCTCGCCGGCGTGAACGACCACCACAAGGCCGAAGCGACGTTCAAAGCGCTCGGTCGCGCGCTGGGCGCAGCGTCTCGGCTGGAGCCGCGCCGCTCCGGCAGCACACCCAGCACCAAGGGCACGCTGCGGGCCTAGCCGCCCGCGATGGACGTCGAACCGATCGCGGCGCGACACCAGGCCGTACTCGAACGACTGGTCGAGGTGGCACGGCGCGACGATCGCGTCGTCGCCGCGTGGCTGCAGGGCAGCCGCGCCGACGGCAGCGAAGATCCGTTCTCCGACATCGACTTCTACCTCGCCGTCGCAGACGACGCGTTCATCACGTTCGACAAGCTGGCGTTCGTTTCCCAAGTCGCCCCGGTGCTGGTGCATGCGGAGCCGTTTCCGGGCATCGTAGTCTGCCTGCTGGAAGGTCCGGTAAAGCTCGACCTCACTGCGGAACGCTCTTCCGCCGTCGCACACGGCAAGCGGCCGGCCGCTCGCATGCTCCTCGATAAGGCTGATGTTAGCTCCAAACTCCAGACCGGCTGGGAGCCGGAGGCGCAGTCGATCGCCCGCCAGGTGGACGACATGCTGCGCATGACGTTCCAGGGCGCGACATGGCCGGTACGTCTGCTGCGGCGCGGCCAGTGGGCGACGCACGCGTTCACGGAGATGGCGCTGATCGTCGGGACGATCGTACCGCTCATGTTGGTCGAACGCGACCGCCGCGCCTTCGCACGCAACTCCATCAGTCGCGAGCGGCTGCTCACTACCGATGAGCGGCACGAAATCGATTCCTTGACCGGCGGCGTCCTACGTGCGATCGTGGATCGCTCGCTGCCGGAGGCGTACCGGGCGCACTTAAGCATCGCCGAAGTGCTCGGTCGGGTAGGGCGCCGGGCGTGCGCACGCTTCGCCCTCGAGTTTCCGGAGGCGGCTGAGCAGGAAGCCCTGCGCTTTTACGAGCGCGAGTGGCCGCGCTAGGGCAGGAGACCATGGACATCCCACCGATCGATGTGCAAGTGCGCCGCAACGTCGGCGCGGCGGGCGAGCCGAGGGACTTCGGCAGCGTCCACTGGGTGGTCCGCGCCGGCGATCCAGAGGGCGCGGAGCAGACGATCGGCCTTTCCGTCTTCGACGCGGGCAAGGGCAACGTCGAGCATGTGCACCCCAACTGCGAAGAGGTGGTCTACGTCCTAGAGGGAGAAGTCGAGCACACGCTGGGCGACCAAGCGAGCCGTCTTGCCGCCGGCGACCTGATCGTCGTGCCGCGCGGCGCGCCGCACCGGCTGTTCAACCACGGCCCGGCGCCGGCGCGAACGTACATCGTTTTCTCCTCGCCGGACCGCCAGTTCGAGCCAACGGGGCGATAGCTACGCCTCGTGTCATTCCGAGCGGCGCTACCGTGTCACCCTGAGCTGAGCGAAGCGAAGGGTATCTCGGCCGTGGGCGTCGACTCCCGAGCTGGGCCTCGTTGACACCACTCCCGAACCTGACTTACCATGCGAGCCAACGGGGGTCTGCTCAGGAGGCGACGCTATGGCCATCGACCAGGACACGATGCAGGTGCTGCGCGCGGAGACGCCGGCGCCCGATCTCGATCTGAGCTGGCTGCAGCCTGGCACCGAGTGGGGCGTGCGCGCTCAGCCCGGCCGGCGCGGCCTAACGCTGGACGACATCAACGTCGGCTCCTACGGCGCATCGCCGGATGACACCGTGGCGTGGACGCTGCGCCCCCGAGGCGCGGCCGTGCGCGAGGCGGTGCCCCGCCTGGGGTACTACATCGGGACGAAGGGCGATACCTGGTCGCAGAACGCTTCGCTCCTCTACGAGGAAGCCGTGCAGCGCCAGTGGTCCTCGGCAACCGATGTTCCCTGGGAGACGCTGCGGCCGCTGCCCGACAACGTGGAGCGCGCGATGTGCCAGTTCTGCACCTTCCTCACGGAAGTGGAGTTCATCGCCGGCGACGTGCCGGGCTCCTGGCTGCCAAAAATCAGCAACGACCACTACGAGGTGAAGCTCTTCCTCGCTTCGCAGGTGATGGACGAAGCGCGCCACCTGGACGTCTTCCGCAAGCGCGCGCTGGCGAACGGCGGCGGCCTGCTGCTGAGCAGCGGCAACGCCGGACTGCGCTTCGTGATGGACTCCAAAGACTTCACCGAGATGTCATCGATCCTGCACGTGCAGGGCGAGGGGCTGGTGCAGTCGATCTTCCGCATGGGGGAGTTCATCTCGACCTGCGACGCGGAGAAGCGCATCTTCCGGCTGGCGGCGCAGGACGAATCGCGCCACGTGGCCTTTGGCGTAATGCACCTGAAGTACATCCTCGAGACGCAGCCGTGGCGTCGTGAGGAGATCCACGGCTACCTGGACTACGCGGAGCCGGCGATCCAGGGCGGCAGCGCGGGCGGCGTGGCGGGCGGGTCGCCGCACTTCGGGCAGTCGCTGGGCGTGCTCTTCAGCTACAAGCTGGGCAGCGAGGATGAAGGCGTCAACATGACCATGGCTGCCTTCCGGCGCCAGATGAACGAATACATCCACCGCCTCGATGTAGCGGGCCTGCCGGAGCGCAGGGAGCGCATCGGTCCGCAGTTCAAGGTGATGCTGGAGGAGACGCTGGACGCGCCCAAGCCGTAACCGCGCGGACAACTCTTGGACTACAAGAGAGCGCTCGAACGAGTGCTCTCTTTATTTCGCCGTCGTGCCCCAGGCGAAGTAGATCGCGCCGAGGAACGTCGATTCGACGCGCAGGACCGGTACGTACCTCTCGAGGTGCCGCCACGGCTTGCCGAAGCCATCGCGCGTGGTGATCGCGTAGCGCGTCATGTTCCAGATGACGTAGTTCCACGGCCCGGTCCACCAGGGCGCCCACTTGTAGCCGAGCGATGCGACCCGCGATACCGGCTTCGTGTGGCGGAACGCGTTCTCGAGCGCCGTAGGCGTCTGTAGGATGTCATGCGCGAAACAGAAGAGGACGGCGTCCGCTTCGCCCGGGAGCCGCGCCTCGTCGATCGCAGACTCGATCAGCGTGACGTTCCGCCAGCCGTGCTGCTCGACGCGCTCGCGGGCGCGGGCGAGCATCTCCGGACTGAGATCGATGCCGAAGATGCGCCCTTCGGGCCCGATCGCGTCCTCGATTGCGGGAAAGTTCAGCCCCGTGCCGCAGCCCGCGTCGAGCACGACGTCGCCCGTGCGGAGGCGGAGCAGATCGACGACGCGCTGGCGGTTCGCTGCGGCGTTAGGGTTGCGCGCCTGCTCGCGGTCATACGTATTGGCGTACGTGCTGTAACGTTTGATCGCGACACGGGGATTCGGAGGCATGTCCGCCCGCGCTACAGGCTATCGATCTCGTACCGAAAGTCTTCGATCACCGGGTTGGCCAGCAGCTTGCGGCACATCTCCGTGACCTGGGCTTCCGCGGAAGCCCGGTCGGAGCCGTCAAGCGTGATCTCGACGTACTTGCC
>JBIOYF010000174.1:0-3121 GCA_044870035.1 Dehalococcoidia bacterium | reverse complement strand
GAGATCGAGGCGCAGGTCTTCCGCCAGGTCTGCGCGCAGGTCGCCGCCGCCAGCGGGCAGGTGCTCGCGCTCGCCGCCGCGATCGCCGAGCTCGACGTCGCGGTCGCGCTCGCCGATGCCGCGTCGCGTTACAACTACGCCCGTCCCGAGCTGCACGACGGCGACGAGATCGCGATTCGCGACGGCCGCCATCCCGTCGTCGAGCGCGCGCTGGCCGAGTCGACGCCGACGAGCGCGCAGCCGGCCGCCTTCGTGCCGAACGACACGCAGCTCTCCGCCGAGGCGCAGATCGTGCTGATCACCGGCCCCAACATGGCCGGCAAGTCGACCTACCTGCGCCAGGTCGCGCTGATCGTGCTGCTCGCGCAGACGGGCAGCTTCGTGCCGGCGTCGACGGCGCGTATCGGCCTGGTCGACCGGATCTTCACGCGTGTCGGCGCGCAGGACGACCTCGCGTCCGGCCAGTCGACCTTCCTCGTCGAGATGCTGGAGACGGCGAACATCCTGCACAATGCCACGCCGCGCTCGCTCGTCATCCTCGATGAGATCGGCCGCGGCACCAGCACCTACGACGGCATGGCGATCGCGCGCGCCGTCGTCGAGTACCTGCACAACAAGCCGGAGGTCGCCGCCAAGACGCTCTTCGCGACGCACTACCACGAGCTGGTCGAGCTGGCGCACCACCTGCCGCGCGTGCGGAACGAGAACGTCGCCGTCGCCGACGACGACGGGCGCATCGTCTTTCTCCACAAGATCGTCCCGGGCGGCGCCGACAAGAGCTACGGCGTCCACGTCGCGGAGCTGGCCGGCCTGCCGAAGGCCGTCGTGCAGCGCGCCCGCGATCTGCTCATCGAGCTGGAGCGCCGCGCCGATGCTGCAACGCCCGCCTCGAAACGGCGCGCTGCCGCCTCGAACGCCGAGCAGCTCTCGCTGCTCCCGGCGCGCTCGCCGCTCCTCGATGAGCTGGCCGCGCTGGACATTGACAGCCTGTCGCCGTTAGACGCGCTGACGAAGCTGTACGAGCTGCGCGAGCGGGCGAAGGAGTAGACGGGGGACGCACGCGTAGTATGATTGCTGCGACCAAGGAGACGGTTCAATGCGGTGGCTTTTGCTGTTAACTGTGACGCTTGTCTTGGTCGGATGCGGCGGCTCGGATAGGGATAGTCAATCTGGCACTTCTCAGCCTACCGCCACACGTTCCAAAGCAACGAATATCGCCGCTGCAACCGAACCTACAGTTACTCGAGTGGCAGAGGATCCGATCGAGGGTGCTCTGCGCGCTGCCGCGCCGTACATCATGGGGCCCGGCCCGCCCTTAGTGCTCGCCCATCCTCAGTCTGTCCGATACGTGGAAACGACCGTAGGCGATGCTCGTCGTTTGTTTGAAGCGGACCCTCGTCGAACAGCGCCGGAGGTAGCTGATAATGTGAGGGCGTGGGTCTTCGTCGCGCACGGCGAGTTCCAATCATTTTGCATGGGTTGCGAAATACACTTTTCGGAGATCTATGACACGGTGGTGGCGGTCATTCCGAAAGACGGCGGAAGACGGTTTGGTCTTCCAGCAGAGGCTGCCGATCAGAAGCTAGGCGAGCTCGGTACCCCAATGATCGTGCCGTCTTCTATCCTGAAGGCTGTATGTGCTGAGGTCGCTGTTCTTTCGCCTGCGTATTGTTGAGAGACCGTGCTGAAGCTCTAGTCAAGGCTTGCAGTTTCGGCCAGCGCTCCCCAGGGCGCATGGCCATGCGCCCCTACATTGAGTCTTCCTCGATCGTCGCGCCGGTGAGAGTTTGGGCGGCCAGCCCACCCACAAAGTCATCTACCTCCCGACTACTCCGCAGCTCGATCACGGGCGCGGTGTGGGGGATCTCGCGCAGGGCAGCGTCCAGGCTGCGCGTGTGCGCGCGCCAGTGCGAGATGCCCCAGAGCAGGATCGAGTCGCGGCTCATGAACGACAGGCGGAACGACTCGCGGTTCGTGTTCCAGAGCTCCTCGCGCGTCCACATGCGGCGCAGCGTGCGCTTCACCAACCGCGTGTACACGACGCGAAACGGCAGCCGTAGCCGCACGATGGTGTCGACGCGCGGTAGCGTGATCTCTCGAATGATGCGGTAGTTGCCTTCGACCACCCAGCCCTCGGGGTGCGCGTCGAGCGCGGCGCTGACCTTCGCGCGGAACTCGTCGTCCGGCGTCGGCTCCCAGTTGGGCTGGTGGTAGAGCGCGTCGAGCTCGATGTGCGGCACGCCGAGCGCCCCGGCGATCGCGCGCGCCACCGTCGTCTTGCCCGAGCCGGACTGCCCGAAGACAACGACGCGCCGCGTGCCGACTGGGAGACTCTTCATATGTGCTCCCCTCTCCCGCAGGAGAGGGGTAGGGGTGAGGGCTCAGACGTGGACCGCCACCCGCTCCTTGATGAACGCGCCGACGCGCTCGATCGCCTGCTGGCCCTCCGGCAGCATGAACGCGAACAGCTGCCAGATGTGGACCATCTCGTCCCAGACGTCCAGCGTCACGTCGACGCCCGCCGCCTTCGCGCGCCCGGCGAACCTTGTCGAATCGTCCAGCAGGATCTCCTCCGTCCCGACTTGCAGCAGCAGCGGCGGCAGGCCCGCGAGATCGCCGTAGAGCGGGCTGGCCAGCGGCGCGCTTAGGTCTCCGTCGCCGGCGTACATCGCCGCCCAGCCCCGCAGCTCCGCGGGCGAGATCATCGGGTCGACGGCGGCCTTCGTCGACATCGAGTCGCCGCTGCACGCCAGGTCGAGCCAGGGCGACATCATGACACCGGCGGCCGGCAGCGGGTCGCCCGCGTCGCGCAGCGCGAGCAGCGTGGCCGCGGTCAGGCCGCCGCCCGCGGAGTCGCCGGCCATTGCGAGCCGCTCCGGTGCGACGCCCTGCGCCAGCAGCCAGCGGTACGCCGCCGTCGCGTCGTCGACCGCAGCCGGGAACGGGTGCTCCGGGCCCATGCGGTAGTCGATGACGAGCGCGCGTGCGTCCGCCGCGCGGGCGATGTCGCCCGCCAGGCGTCGATGCGTGTTGAGCGATCCGATCACGTAGCCGCCGCCGTGCAGGTAGAGCAGCGTCGTCGCCGGCGAGGTGTCGGCGATCGAGACCCACTCCGCCGGCC
>JBIOYF010000173.1:0-2789 GCA_044870035.1 Dehalococcoidia bacterium | reverse complement strand
CGGCGTACCCACTATCGGCATTCCCCCTATTTCAGTCGATCTAGTCTCACACGGATCCGCTGGTATGGGTTGTCCTGCGTACAGATCGATGGGAATGGTGCCGAAGCTCTACACGTGAGAAACAAGCGTTCCGAAACGCCCGCTGCGCTACCTACTTCCGAAGAGATTGTCGAGAGATCGGCTCTGCCCACGCCGGACGCTGGGTCCAGCGCGCTCGAAAAGACCGGGCGGCAGCGCGCCGGGTTCGACAACTACTACCGGTGGCTGCGCATCAGCAGGCTGGCCGTCGGTTCATTCATCTTCATGTCCCTGATCGCGCTCCTCTGGCTGATCCCCTGGACGCCGGCGGGCCTGGACCCGACCGAACTCACGCCCCAGGTGGGCTTCACGGTCTACCTGCTGGCGAGCTGCGCTGTCCTTGGCATGATCGCGCTGATCTTGCAGGACCGGACGCGCCGCACACGCGAGAGCATAATGGTCTGGTCGACCGTGTACGACGAAGTCACCGGCCTGCACAACCGCACGTACCTCTTCGATCGCATTGCGCTGGAATGTGACCGCGCCAAACGCAGCGGCGAGGTCTTCTCAGTCATCGTGCTGCAGCTCCGGGCCGGCAGCTCCCGTGCGAAGAACGAGCGGAAGGCTGCGCCGCTTTCGAACAGCTCCCTGCGTAAGATGGCCGAAGTCATCGACAGTCAGACGCACCCCACCGACATGGTGGCCTTGCTGAGCAGCAGCGAGCTTGCCGTGCTCGCCAACCGCATCGGCCGCGACGCGCGCCAGCGCCTGCAGGCCCGGCTTCGCGACGCAGTCGCGGCCCAGATCCTCGAACTCGGCGCCACGTCGTCAGAAGTCGACGTCAAGGCCGGCGTGGCGACCTTCGGCGTCGACGGCACGGAGCCTGCCGCACTGATCCAGGCTGCCCGGACATCCGCGACGCTGCGCGTGCGGACGCACATCAAGGCGGCCTGAGGGCACGCTAACCTAGGCGGCCCGGCGCAGACCCGCATCCAGCGCCTTCAGCACCGCCGCCGTTCTGCCTGTCACCTGCAACTTGCGGAAGATATGGCGCAAGTGCGTCTTTACGGTGCCTACGCTGACGCCCAGCTCCGCGCCGATCTGCCTGTTCCGGTAGCCCCCGGGCTAGCGCCTCCAGGACCTCGCGCTCACGCCGGCTGAGCAGCGACAGGACCCGCGGATTCAGCCCATCGGCCGGGCTCACACGATCGGCTACTGGAGATCCGGCAAGTCGGCGGAACAACAGGTTGGCCAGCCGCGCGTCGAGCGCGCAGCCTCCTTCAGAGACATCGCTGAGCGCGGCGAGGATCGTTGCCGTCGGAGCGTCCCTCAGCAGAACTGCCTGGGCGCCAGCCTGAATGAACTGCAATGCCTGCTCCGATGCCTCCGGAGCGATCAGGACGATGACGCGCACGCGCTGGTCGATCTGCTGGAGATCCTGCAGCGCTCTCCTGCCAGCTTCGTCGTCGCTCACCGCGAGAACCGTGACGTCCGGCCGCACCCGCGCATAGATGCTCGGCACATCCTCCACGCGAGCCGCCTCGGCGGCAACGACGAACCGTCCGCCGCCGGCTAGCGCTTCGCGCAAGCCGCGACGGAACAGTTCAACGTTGTCTGCTACCAGGATTCGGGCGCGATCCGCCCTTGATTGATACCGCCCATTCCACACCTCCTCTTCCCAACCCATTGTTGCGTCTATCGGACGAAAGCCAAATGAGCGAAGCCGTGCATTGATCGCGGATTAATGGCGCGAACGTCGCACCAGTGCCGCCTAAGACATAGCGCCATCAGCCACGCGGCTGATCAGCTTCGTGCATATACTAGGTCGATGCGGCAGGAGCGCGTCCGCCTGCTTGCGGAGATGCTCCGTTCCCGATGTCTTGCGCGTTCGCGCAGGCGTTCGCCAGTGCGGCGAGCGTTGGACGCGCCAAGGGCCCGCGATAGCTGGCGAAGAGCGTGCGGCCGGCCGCCTCTACGTGATCGAGCTTGATACCGACAAGCTGATGGAGCAGGGCCCGATAGCCGGGCAGCTGAATCGTGGCCGCGACGGCGATAATCGTCCTCGTGCGCCGGTCGACCAGCAGCTCGACCATGAGTGGGGCAGCGTGCTCGCCGGCAACCGTGCGCGGCAGGCGCGCGATGCCGAGCACGCCGAAAGAAGTAGCTCTTGGCGGAGCATCAACACCGACCGCCATACTACACCTCCACCGTTGAGAGTCGCCCGGCACGACGCTCCAAGGTTGAGCCAAGCATCCTCGCGGCCGCGCGTTGTGTCAATGACCAATAATGACTAGTAGTGTCAGCGAGGTGTCGGAACTTGGATAGGCTATCTTGCCGATGCAGCCGGCGCCGGCGTCGGCGTCGCGAGATCGGAAGGCAGTACCGGCGTAAAGTCGTCCGACCCGAAGGCGCTGCGCAGGAAGTTGAGCAAGTCCCCTCGCTCATGGACCGTGAGCTTGTCTTTGAACGACGGCATCCGCTTGTCTTGGCTGTCGATCGGGATCCCCTCGGTAATCCAGATGAACAGGGTCGTGTCGTTGTGGTACGGGACGTGCTGGGTCAGGTCGGCCGCTCGACCGCCGTTTCCCCGTCCATCGGCGCCGTGACAGACAACGCAGTTTGCCTCAAACGTCCGCTGGCCGGCTGCGATCGACTCGGCAGTCGGCGGTATCTTAGGAGGCCCGTCTTTGGCATCAGCCTGCACACCGAACAGCAGCGTCGCTCCCGCCAGCAGCGCGACAGCCGCCGAGGCCGCGACGGACCAGCTCGTC
>JBIOYF010000172.1:0-2577 GCA_044870035.1 Dehalococcoidia bacterium | reverse complement strand
TGCGGCTGATCACGACACGATTCGGCTACCTCGCCTGGGGCGCAATGGCGGTGCTGGTAATCACCGGCATCGGCAACATGTACGAGCACGACCTCGACATCGATCAGCTCTTCGATCTGAACTGGGGCGTGATCTTTCAGGTGAAGATGACGCTCGTCATCCTCACCATTCTGCTCACCGCCGTTCACAGCTTCGTCATCGGGCCGCGCATGCTGGCCGCGCAGGAGGCCGTAACGGACGAAGCGCAGATCGCCTCAATGCGCCGCTTTTCGATCGCCATCTCGGCCGTGAACGGGCTGCTCGCGCTGGGCATCCTCTTCTGCGCGGCTCTGCTGAATACTACCTTCGCGCTCCGCTAGCTACGCGAACAGATCGGTCGCCGGTTTGGCCTCCTGGTACGGCGGCAGCGCGCGGTGGAACCATTCGACTTTCGGCCCACCCTGTGCGAGCATGGCGAAGAACTGCCGCGCGTCCTCCTGGCTGCTATGGCACGCCAGCGACGCGAGCTTCGTTTCGAAGTACGCTGAGATGTCGATCTCATGCGTCGGCTCGGCCTCCGGGCCGGTGACGTTCATCGCCTTCGCAAATTCGCTGCCAACGGCCTGGTAGAAGACACGTAGCTCGCGGCCGCTCCGCTCTACGGCGCGCATGGTGGCGTGATGCGCGGCGATGTGGTCGGCGTGGTTGGTGATCCCCATCGGCCCCATCGTAATGACTGTGTCGATGTCCCCGCTCTCGACGGACCGCGTGATGTGATCGGCCAGCTCGTCAAGGTCGATCTTGTCGAGCTCGCCGTCCATGTAATCGAGGATCGTCAGCTCACGGACGCCCAGCACCAGCGCCGAGGCGCGGGTCTCATACTCGCGCAGCAATCCTAACGCCTCCGCCGAGTCGGCAAACGCCGATTGTGTCCCACGCTGTCCGCGCGTAAGCGTGAGCAGATCGACCGGCACGCCGGCCGCTGAGTAGCGGGCGATCGTGCCTGCCGGTCCGAAGGCCTCGTCGTCAGGATGCGCGGCAACGCACAAGATGGCAGGCATGACGACCTCAGCCTAGCATGACAGGCCCTACCGCACCGTTCGAGCTAGAATGACCTAGCTCGTCGCTCGAACTTCGAACATCGAGCTTCGTACCCGTTAGAAGGGAAACATGGATCTAGGAATCGTAGGCCTGGCCCGCTCCGGTAAGACAACGCTGTTCGACGCGCTCACGCGCGGACATGCCCACACCGGCGGCTTCGGCTCGCTGGAGCCGGGCATCGGCGTTGTCAAGGTGCCGGACGAGCGGCTGGACAAGCTCTCGGCGCTGATCAAGGCGAAGAAGACGACGCATCTCGAGGTGCGCTTCCTAGATTTCCCGGGCAGCCTCTCGCTGCGCGGCGAGGCGACGCCCGCCGCGTATATCGCCTCGCTGGCGCAGTGCGACGCGCTCGTCCACGTGGTGCGCGCGTTTCGCGACGAGTCGGTGCCGCACCCGGAGGGTAGCGTCGATCCGCAGCGCGACATCGCGAACGTCGATCTGGAGCTGACGTTCGGCGACATGGCCGCGCTCGAGCGGAGGGCGGGCAAGCTCGATATCGAGGTGCGTTCCGCGCGCGCCGGAGAGCGCGAGTCCGGCGAACGCGAGCTGACGCTGCTGGCGCGGCTCCGGCAGGCGCTCGAAAGCGAGCAGCCGCTGCGGGCGCAAGAGCTCTCGCCCGACGAACGGCGCATGATCGGCGGCTACCAGCTGCTGACGATCAAGCCGCTGATCGTTGTGGTTAACATCGACGAAGCTGACACCGCGCGGGCCGCCGCGATCGAGCGCGAGCTGTCGGAACAACATGCCGGACGCGGGATGGAGCTGGCTGTCATCTGCGCCAAGCTGGAGCGCGAGCTGATCGATCTGGCTGAGAGCGAGGCAGCAGAGTTCCGCGCCGACCTTGGCCTGGCCGAGGGCAGCCTCGATCGCGTCGTGCAGCTTTCGCAGCAGGCACTCGGGCTGTTCACGTTCTTCACCGTCGGGGAGCAGGAAGGCCGCGCCTGGGTGGTCCCGGCGGGCGCGACGATCTTCGAGGCCGCCGGCAAGATCCACACCGACATCCAGCGCGGCTTCATCCGCGCCGAGGTGATCGGCTGGCAGGACCTGCTCGATTGCGGCTCCTACGCCGAAGCGCGCAAGCGCGGCCTGTTACGCACTGAGGGGAAGCAGTACATCACCCAGGAGGGCGACACGATCCACGTGCTGTTCAACGTATGAGCGACGACTCCGTACAGATCGCGCAGGAGATCGTGCGCGCGGCGCGCGAAGGGCCACCGGTGGCCGTCGCGACTGTGGTGCGCGCGCCCGAGCGGCCCGGCACGCGCGTGGGCGACAAGCTGCTCGCGCGCGCGGACGGCGGACGCCTTGGCTCGGTCGGCGGCGGGGCGCTCGAAGAAGCCGTGGCGGCCGACTGCCACGGAGCGCTGACGCGCCTACCGCGCGCAACGGTCGAGACGCTGTTCTACACCGCGAACGGCCAGCGCCTGCAGCGTCTCGAAGCGTCCGCGGAAGAAGTCGAGGTGATGATCGAGGTGACCGAACCTGCGGCGACGCTGC
>JBIOYF010000171.1:0-5744 GCA_044870035.1 Dehalococcoidia bacterium | reverse complement strand
TGGCCTCAGCCGGGCGGCGTGCTGCTCTACGGCATTCCGAACTTCAAGATGGAGAAAGAGGTGCTGGACACGAAGATCGAGCAACTGCGGAAGCTCGGCATCGAGTTCGTCCAGAACACGTCCGTTGGCAGCGACGTTACGATCGACCAGCTCTTCGAGCGCGGCTACCACGCCGTGTTCCTCGGTCACGGCGCCAGCCTGGGCAACCAGCTCGAGGTGCCGGGCTCCGGTTTGCCGGGCGTGCTGCTGGCGACCGACTTCCTCGTCCGCGGCAACCTGCTCGGCGATCAGCTCCCGGGATCGATGCGCGAGCCGCTGTCGGTGGGCGACAGGGTGCTCGTCATCGGCGGCGGCGATACGTCGATGGACTGCGTGCGTACCGCCGTACGCCTCGGCGCGAAGGAAGTCACCTGCGTTTACCGCCGCACCGAGGCCGAGCAGCTCGGCCGCGAAGAGGAGCGCGTCCACGCACGAGAGGAAGGCGTCCACTTCGAATACCTGGCCGCGCCCCTGCGGATGGACGCGGGCACCGATGGTCACGTCGCGCGCGTGCACTTCGGCCGGATGGAGCTGGGCGAGCCGGACGAGAGCGGCCGCCGCCGCCCCGCGCCGACCGGCGAGGAGTTTTGCGTCGAAGCGACCAC
Organism: Dehalococcoidia bacterium; assembly: GCA_044870035.1. Lineage (GTDB taxonomy): Bacteria > Chloroflexota > Dehalococcoidia > DSTF01 > RBG-16-68-14 > JBBDXS01. The sequence continues at coordinate 5,100 of JBIOYF010000171.1, read as the reverse complement.
CGTCGTCGTCGCGATCGGCTACCATGCCGACGAGGAGCTGCCCGAGCAGGCGCACATCGCGCACAAGCGCGATCTGGTCGCTGTCGATCCGGAGACGTTTGAGACGAGCCGGTCCGGCGTCTTCGCCGGCGGCGACTGCGTGAACGGCGCCGACCTCGTCGTCACGGCGATCGCCGATGGCCGTCGTGCTGCGGAGGCGATCCACAAGTACCTGCTGGACAAGGTCGACGTAGCGGCCTAGAATGCTACGTCTGTCTCATCACAGGGAGGTGCCGTTGTGGCTAACGTCAACGTGGGCGACGAAGCGCCCGACTTCACCCTGAGGGACGAGAACAACCAGGAGGTGAAGCTCTCGTCGCTGCGAGGGACGCCCGTGGTGCTGGTCTTCTACCCGCTGGACTTCTCTGGCTTCTGTACAAAGGAACTGTGCGCGATTCGTGACGACTACAGCGCGTTCCAAGAGCAGGGCGCGACGGTTTTTGGCATCAGTCGGGATAGCATGTTTTCGCACAGGGCGTTCATCGAAAAGGAGGCCCTGAAGCACTCGCTGCTGGCGGACATGAAGGGCGAGGTGGCGCGCCTTTACGGGTGCTGGAACGAGGCTGCGGGGATCGCCGAACGTATGACTGTCGTGATCGACAAGGACGGCATCATTCAGTACGTCATTCACAACAACGCCGGTCAGGTACGTGACCACAAGGAAGCCATCGCGGCGCTGGCGGGCTGATTGACCCGTTATGGCCTTGTAAACGGCAGTCTATGGGCGTATGCTGAGGCCGGTAGTCCGTATGGTGCTGGATAGAAAGCTCCTCTTTACGCAGGACGATGTCTTCTGCCCCGTCCGGGCGACGCTCGCGCTGGTGGGGCAGAAGTGGGTGCCGCACATCGTCTACGAGCTGATAGGCGGCAAGCGCCGCTTCAACGAGCTGGCCAGCGTGGTCGGCGGCTGTAACTCGCGCACGCTGCGCGACCGGCTGAAGGGCCTGGAGGACTTGGGCATCGTCAGCCGCCGCATCGTCGAGACGATGCCGCCCTGGGTCGAGTACGAGCTGACCGAGAAGGGCCGCGAGCTCGCCAGCGCGCTGACGCCGCTGGAGGACTGGGGCCACAAGTACATGGAAGGCCTTGTAGACGCTTAGCCTATGGCGGCGCCCGCCCGTCTGCGCATCACCGATCTTCCCAAGGGCCACGAGTTCGACATCGGCGAGATCGACATTACGTCCGAGGCCGTCGGACGCTATCTTGCTGCCGTCGACGACGCGAATAGCGTGTACGCGGAGCATGGCCTTGCGCCGCCGGTTGCCGTCGCGGCGCTGGCGCTCACGCAACTGCTGGAGATGATTGAGCTGCCGGACGGCACACTACACATCGGTCAGGAGATCGAGACGCACGGCGGCGTGCCGATCGGCGCGAAGCTCTCGATGCGCGGCTGGATCGCGCAGCGATCGGTGCGCCAGGGCATGGTGATCAGCGTGATCGAGTTTGCGCTCACGCCAGACGGCAGGGACGCTCCTGTCCTGACCGGCCGAACGACGGCAATGGTGCAGGGAGGCGCCGTATGAACGTTGCTCCTGTCACGAAGCACCTCACGCAGGAGCGGATCAATCGCTACGCCGACGCGAGCGGCGATCACAACCCGATCCACGTGGACGAGGCGTACGCGAAGGCGACGCCGCTCGGTGGGACGATCGCGCACGGCATGCTCGTACTCGCTTCGATCTCTGAGATGATGGCGGCTGCACTGGGCGAAGACTGGCTTCGACATGGCAAGCTGCGCGTTCGATTCAAGGGCCCGACACGGTCCGGCGATACGATCACCGCGAGCGCCCAACTGCAACCGAGCGGTGGCTACGCCGTCGAGTGCAAGAACCAGCGCGGCGAGGTGCTGATCAGCGGCAGCGCGGGCGTAGATGGCTAGCGCGTCGGACCTGGCGAAGCAGTGCTACGGGTGCGGCCGCGATAACGCGCGCGGCTTGAGACTGCAGTTCCGGCTAGCCGATGGCCGGGCTGTCGCCGAGTTCACGCCGGAGCCGTTCCTGCAGGGCTTCCCCGGCTACATGCACGGCGGCGGCGTCGCGACGGTGCTCGATGAAGCGATGGGCTGGGCGGCCTACCAGGCCGGCCTCTGGGCGATGACTGCCAAGTTCACGATGCGCTTCCGCCGGCCGGTGCCGCTGCAGCAGCAAGTGCGCGTCTCGGGCTGGCTGACGCGCGATCGGGGGCGCTTCCTAGAGCTGCGGGCGGAGCTGCGCTCCCGGCAGGGTCACCTGCTGGCGGAGGCGGACGGCCTGTTCGTGCGCCTGGACGGGGAGCGGGCCGAAGAGGTGCGCCGCCAGTACGAAGCGGCGCAGGCCTAAGGGCCGATAAACTCCGCGCTGTTAAGGTCCTCGATCGCGCTCACCGTGCGCGTGAGCATTGCCGTGAAGAGCTCGACGCCGCGCTCGTTCGCCATATCGAGCGACCCCATGCCGATGACCGGGTAGACGATCATGAAGAGCGCCGCCCGCCGGTAGTCCTCCCAGCACTCGTCGAACGTGTAGTTGCGCACGCCGTGCTCCGTGAGGACCGAGTGGTACAGCTTTACCAGATCGTGCTCGGCCGCCTTGCGATCGGCTGGAAGGAGCGTGCCGCCGGTGAAGTAGCCCACGTCGAACGTGCCGCGACCGCGGACTGAGATCTGCCAATCGATGACGGCCAGCGTCGGACACGTGCGACCGTCGCCGAAGAACAGATTGTCGAGCCGGTAGTCGGCGTGGACAATGGTGTGCGGCTTCTCGGAGAACCGGCGCATCATCGATCCGATGTGCTGGACGAACCGCTCGGCGACGCTCAGCATCTCCGGCGAGAGGTGCTTGCCGAAGTGCTGAGCGAAGTGGGGCCAGGCCTGGCGGTAGCCGTCTTCGACCGCCTGGACGTACCAGTCCGCGTCGAGCGTGGGCATCCAGTCGAGCGTGTCGAGTATCGGGCTGTCCCACCACGTCGCGTGGAACTTCGCCAGCTCGCGGATGCACAGCTGAGCCTGCTCGACCGTGCAGCCGGCCAGCTGGTCGCCGACCTGCGCGGGCGCCAGGTCTTCTAGCAGCAGCACATAGTCGCCCGTTGCTGGATCGAAGGCGTGGTGGTAGCACTTCGGGATGCGCAGCTCTATCTGCTCGGCGATCTGCCGGTAGAAGTTCACCTCGCGTTCGTAGAAGCGGAAAAACATCGCGACTTCGCGGTTCTCCTGCGCCGCGGCTGGGAACTTCCCGACCAGCGACTGCGGCGCGCCCGGCTCCGGCCTATCGTACGTGAGTGACAGCTTGGCGAGCTGACCCATGAAGCCCGCGCCTTCACCGATGATCGACGCCTTGAACGAGGTGACGTTCGCTTCGCTGATCGCGCCGCTCTGGCGGAGCGCGGCGGTGAGCCAATCGTTCGTCAGCGCTTGCGGTCCGGCGGGAATATCGAGCGTGGTGGTCATGGCTACATGTACATCCCGCCGTTGGGATTGAACTGCTGTCCGGTGATCCAGTCGCCCTCGGTGCAGAGATAGCGCACGAACGAGGCGACCTCCTCCGGCGTGCCGAAGCGGCCGAGCGGGATCTTCGCGATGAGCGCCGCCTTTACTTCGTCCGTGAGAGCGATCACCATGTCGGTCTCGATGAAGCCGGGGCACATGGCGTTGACTGTGATGTTGAAGCGCGCCAGCTCCTGCGCGGCCGACTTGGTGAACGCGATCAGCCCCGCCTTCGCCGCGGCGTAGTTCGCTTGCCCCAGGTTGCCCATCTGGCCGATGATGCTGGACATGTTGATGATGCGCCCGTAGTTGCGCTCGATCATGTGGGGAAGGACGGCGCTGGTGCAGTAGAACGCGCTGTTCAGGTCTGTGTTGATCACTTCGTTCCACTCTTCAGCCGACATCCGGCGCAGCGTCCGGTCGCGGTTGACGCCCGCGTTGTTGACCAGGATGTCGACCTGGCCGAACTCCGAGATCGTCTTCTCGACCATCGCCTGCACGTCGTCGGGGTGGCCGACGCCCGCGCGCACCGCTATCGCCCTGCCGCCCTTGCTGGCGATCTCGCCCACGAGTTTATCGGCGGCCTCCTCGTTCGTGTAGTAGTTAACGATAACGGCCGCGCCCCAGTCGGCTAGCTCTTTCGCGCAGGCGCGGCCGATGCCGCGCGACGCGCCCGTCACGATCGCCACCTGTCCGTCCAGCTTCTTGATGCCCAAGACAGCCCCTCCCGAATGGAACGTCTTCAGCCCGCAGCAGGGCAAGCGGAGTTAAGTCTAGCAGAGGAGGTTGGAGGCGGGAAGTTAAGAAGACCCCAGCTTGAAGGCTGGGGCATGCTGGCGTGTTCTATGCCCCAGCGTTCACGCTGGGGTCTGGCTGCCTCGTCTACACCACCGTCGGCGCGCGGTACTCGCCGAAGACGGTGCGCAGCTCGCCGCAGATCTCGCCGAGCGTTGCGTACGACTTGACCGCCTCCAGGATGGGCGGCATCAGGTTGTCCTCGCCGCGGGCGGCTTCGTTCAGCCGCTCGAGCGACGCGCGCACGGCGTCGTTGTTGCGCGAGTCGCGTAGGCGCTTGACGCGCTCGACCTGCGCGCGTGCGGCTTCCGTATTGACGCGGAAGATTGTCTGCGGCTGGCCGTCCTCGGTGCGGAAGCGGTTGACGCCGACGACGACGCGCCGGCCACTCTCGACCTCGCGCTGCTGGCGGACGGCCGCCTCCTGGATCTCGTGCTGCATATAGCCCGACTCGATCGCGGCGACCGAGCCGCCCATGTCTTCGACGCGGTCGAGCAGCTCCTGCGCGCGCGCCTCGATCTCGTTGGTCAGCGATTCGACGTAGTATGAGCCGCCGAGCGGGTCGGCGGTGTCCGTCACGCCCGTCTCGTGCGCTACGATCTGCTGTGTCCGCAGCGCGATACGCTGTGCTTCCTCCGTGGGGATGGCGAGCGCTTCGTCGTAGCAGGAGAGCGCGAGCGATTGCACGCCGCCGAGCACCGACGCGAGCGCCTGGATCGCCGCGCGCACGATGTTGTTCTCCGGCTGCTGGGCGGTCAGCGTCGCGCCGCCGGTCTGGACGTGCGTGCGCAGCAGCCACGACTTCGGGT
>JBIOYF010000170.1:0-6912 GCA_044870035.1 Dehalococcoidia bacterium | reverse complement strand
AGGATGACGATCTGGCCCGGCTCCATGAGAGGAAGGGTCAGGGGTCAGCGGGCCGAGATCAAGTGGCCCCGGCCGCAAGATCGAGGCGTGGCAGTAGAAGGCCGAGCAGCTGCCGAGTGACCCCCGTCGACCTCCGAATAAGAGTTATGCGACCTTCAGTGCAACCAAAGCCCGCTCCAGGCGCGCCTTGATGTCTTCCAGTTCGCGCGGGTCCTTCACTTCGGTGCCGGTCAGCCCGAGTTCAATGCAGAGCCGAGTGGCTTCCCGCTGTTTGTTCCGAATATCGCTGCGACATCTGGAAATCTCTGCCTTCTCGTCCAGCATGATCGCCTCCAGCTTCGCGAGATGGGAGTTCTGGACAACAGACCTAGTCTTACGCTTACCAGCATGCACAGACCATAGACGGATGAAGGCGTGAGATAACAGTGGCGTAACAAGGCGTTGATCTGCACAACGTCATCGAGGGCGTCGCCGACTTCGGCTGGAACCTGGAGGCCTATGCCCGGCCCCCGCGGCGACAGATTCCTCGCTACTCGGAATGACTGGGCCGGCGGGCCCGCCTATCGTTTGGCCACTCCGAGCACCGCCACCCGCACCAGCGCCCAGGGGCTGGTGCGTTCGATGCGGACGCGGGTGAGGTCGCCTGCGCCTGCTCAGCTCTTTCATTTACCTCGAAGCGCGGCGATGAACTCGTTGTTGGAGACGTTTGCGAGTCTAAGGATATGGGCAAGGGTGCCGCGCGGAATCTCAGGCTTGGAACGAACGACTGTCGTGATGTCCGTGTGACCGTCGGGCCGCTGCCGGTACATGGAGATATGGCTGCCGCCACTCCCTTCAGTATCCAGCTGGAAGCCCAGTCGAGTCAGCGCGTTGATAAGTTCTCGGCTAGAGACTAGAGGGAGCCGCTGTTTCTTCGCCGCCACTCACGCGGCCAACGGCACTTCGGCGATGTAGGAGCTAACTGTTGTGCCGGGCTTGAGGTCAACGGTCCGAATGATGTCGGGGCGCGTTCGCTGGACGGTAATGCCCTTCTCTGCGAAGACGCGCTGGCGTTCGCCTAGCCGCTCTATGGTGTTTAGGTATTCGACCGTTGCCTCCGTCACGTTGTGGAATGCTTCGTCAATCGTGTCTCCGAAACTTGCTGTTCCGAGTTCGAGGCAACGAGAGACAAAGTGCTTGCCCTCAGCAACCACTTCCAGGGTTAAGGCGATGAAGCCGACTTTTGCCATTGCGCTCCCAGTGGTGGGATAACGCTTCCGTGCGGACCTGACCACACTTCCCCAGATTCGGTGAGCGTCGTCCGAAGTGTAGAACGAAAGGGACAAGAGGTCAATCAGAGGACGCCAGTAGCCGCGCCCACCGCCACCCCCACCAGCGCCCAGGGGCTCGCGCGTTCGATGCGGACGCGGGCGAGGTCGCCGGGTTTGGCGTCGCCCGAGAAGTGGACGAGGCGGTTCTGGCGGCTCCGGCCAAACCAGGCCGTCTCGGCGTCTGGCTTAGGCTTCTTGCCTTCGACGAGCACCTCCACCTCCCCGCCCAATAGCCGGCTGTTGATGCGCGCGCTTACGCCCTGTTGGAGCTGATCGATGGCGTGGAAGCGCGCCTGCTTGACGTCCTGCGGCACGTCGTCCGCGAGCTTGCGGTAGGCGATCGTGCCCGGGCGCGGCGAGTACGCGGCCACGTGGATCTTCTCGAACTCCATCTCGCGCACGAGATCGAGCGTGTGCTGGAACTCGGCGTCCGTCTCGCCGCAGAAGCCGACGATGACGTCGGTGGTGATGGCGACGTCCGGCATGTAGCGGCGGATCAGCTCGACCTTCTCGACGTACTCTTCGATGTGGTAGCCGCGCCGCATGCGCTCCAGCACGGCGTTGTCGCCCGACTGCACGGGAATGTTGAAGAACTCGCAGACCTTGGGCAGCCCTGCGACCGCGGCCACGATGCGCTCGGTCATGTCCTTCGGGTACGACGTCAGGAAGCGCAGCCGCGCGAGGCCCTCGATATCATGCAGGGCGCGCAGCAGGTCGCCCAGGTCCGGCGCGTCGGGAAGGTCGTGGCCGTACGCCTCGACGGTCTGCCCCAGCAGCGTCACCTCGCGTACGCCGCGCGCCGCCAGGTGCTCGACTTCGCTGCGGACGTCGTCGACCGTGCGGCTGCGCTCGCGGCCGCGCCGGTAGGGGACGATGCAGTACGTGCAGAACTTGTCGCAGCCGTGGATAACCGGCACGTACGCAGTGACGCTGTCGGGCGCGGCGCCTGCCCTGAGCCGCGTCGAAGGGAACGTCTCGGGCCAGAACTCGCCGCCCAGGTCGTCGTGGCCGACGGCCTGGAGGATCGGCTCGAACTGCTGGGGCCGCGCGAAGACGTCGACGTACGGGAAGCGGCGCCGCAGCTCGTCGGTCTTCGGGCCGACCATGCAGCCCATCACGGCGATCTTGAAGTCGCTGCCGCGGGCGCGCGCCTTCTTCAGTGTGCCCAGCTTGCTCATCGCCTTCTGTTCGGCGTGGTCGCGGATCGAGCAGGTGTTGAGCACGACGAGGTCGGCGTCCTGAGGCCGGCCGGCCTCCGCCCAGCCGAGGCGGTCGAGGCCGGCGGCCAGCTTCTGCGAGTCGGCGACGTTCATCTGACAGCCGACGGTCCAGATGTGGTAGCGGTTCACGGCGTAGAACTGTCCCTCTCGGTAGCTCGAAGTTCGACGTTCGATGTTCGAAAGCTGATCGAACTTCGAACTTCGAGCCTCTAGCTTCGAGATCGGTGGCGGAGGGGATGGGATTCGAACCCATGGCCCCGGTTACCCAGGGCTCCCGCTTAGCAGGCGGGTGCACTAGACCACTATGCGACCCCTCCGGCGGAATGTTAGCACGCGAATGAGCGCCCTGTCAGCGCGAAGCGGCCGTCAGCTAGTCAGCAGGTCAGCGGTCAGCGATTGCTAGGGCCGAGCCGCGGGCTGAAACCCGCTGCTACTTACCAGCGCGGCGGAAGCCTGGAGCCCCCGCCCGCCCCCCTCTCCCGCACGCGCGAGAGGGGATCAAACGGGTGAGGGAGGCATGGTCGAAAAAAAGCCGCCGGACCCCCTTGACAAGTCGCTGGCTATGCGCCATTATGGTGCTGGCACTATGCCATCATACTGCCAGGAAGGGCCGGTGGCCGTGAACTACAACCCCTTCGCCCCAGAGGCCGGTATCTCATGGTAAAGGAGCTGTCATGACCGAGTTCCGCACCGACGCCATCTTCGAGGCGCTGCGCAACCCGCTCGGCCTGATCGACAACGCTGAGCGGCGCAAGCAGATCGAGGCGTTCATCGACGCGGCGCGCCTCCCGCTCGAACGCTCCGTCTTCGACCTGCTCTCGCAGTTTGCGGAAGCGGTCGATGCGCAGGTCGGCGCGCACTACGAAGTGACGCTCGCGTACCGGCCCGGCGTGCTCGACCTATCGGTCAAGCCGCGGTCGGTCGGCGAGCCGATGGACGAGACGTTCTCCTTCGTCGAGGGCGACGTGGAGAAGATCACGATCCGCATCCCGGCCGAGCTGAAGGACCTGGTCGGTGAGGCCGCGTCGAAGGCCAGCCTGTCAACGAACTCGTGGCTGGTGCGCATGCTGGCCCGGTCGCTGCGCAGCATGCAAGCGCCGGAGCCTCCGTCGGACGAAGGACGGCGCCACGGCCGTCACGGCAGACATGGGCCCGGAGGCCGCCTGAGCGGCTGGGTCGGCCCGGAGTAAGCGAAGTAAAGGAGGACCGTCAACATGGATAGTTTGAACTGGCTCATCGCTGAGATGCTCATTCAGGAGCGGCAGCGCGAAGCGGCGCAGCTCTCGCACGTGGCCCCCGAGCCGCGCGCTCGGAATGGCGGCGTGAAGCATGCGCTCGCCGCAACGTTTGTGCGCCTCGGCCTTCGCCTGGACCCCGCAGCAGGCGAAGGCCTGGGCACCCTCTCGCTGGCGAACCAAGAAAGGGGTTACTAATGTTCCGTCTCACCGTCTTCATCATCGCGCTGCTGCTCCTGGCCGGAGCTGTTGAGCCGTCGCAGGGCTGGCTCATCGCCCTCGCTGTCGTCTCGGGCCTCTCGTTGTTCTGGTGGCGGCCGTTCGGATGGCTTTTCCGCGGGCCGCGCTGGCGCGACGACCGCTTCGCGCGGCGGATGGCGCGTCGCTTCGAGCGCAGCTGGTCAATGGAGGCCGACTGGTAGTCGTACCAGATGGACTACATCCGGACGCTCACGCGCGAGTTCGAGGCCGGCGGCGGCCGGCTCGAGCTGTCGGTCGAGAACCGCTCCGGAGCGGTCTCGGTCCGCGGCGAAGACACGAACACCGTACACCTCGAGGTCATCGCGCACCTGTGGGCAGACGACGAGGACGAGGCGGACGACCAGCTGGAGCTGATCTCGCGCGGCATCCGTCACGAGGGGCAGCGTCTCACCATCCGCGCGCCGGCGCTGCTCCGGGCCAAGCCGATCCTCTTCTTCTCGCGCGGGCCGCGCATCGAGTACCAGCTCGTCGTCCCGCGGTCGTGCAGCGCGTCGATTAACAGTCGCAGCGGCCGCGCCGACGTGGAGAACGTCTCCGGCCCGCTCGAGCTGGAGGTGCGCAGCGGCCGCGCGACGGCCCGCAACATCGGCGGCGAAGTGCGGGTGAAGTCCTGGAGCGGCGGCACGCAGCTCGAGTCTATCGGTGGCTCCGTCGCGGTCGAATCCCGCAGCGGCAGCGTGCGTGTGACCGCCTGCAAGGGCAACTGCTCGATCGGCGCCCGCAGCGGATCGCTCCAGATCGAGGACGTCGGCGGCAATGTCGACGCTGACACGCGCAGCGGGTCGGCGAGCATCACCGAGGTCGGCGGGTCGCTCAAGCTCCTTACGCGCAGCGGCTCCATCCGCTACGAAGGGCCCGTGCGCGGCTCGTTCAACATCGAGATCTGGAGCGGCTCGATCCGCCTCGCCGTCGATTCAGAGAGCGTCTTCTTCCTGGACGCGGAGAGCTCGCACGGCGCGGTGCGCTCCGACCTGCCCCTCCGCCGCAAAGCCGGGCCTCCGCCGCCGGACGCGCCGACCGTGCGCCTGCGCACGCGCTCAGGCGCTATCACTATCGAACCGCGCTGACTACAATGCAGCCATGTCGATGCGCTTCTCCAGCGCAGATCTCGACCGCTGGGTCGCGGGCGGCGTGATCAGCGCCGCCCAGCGCGACGCCATGCTGGCGGATCTCGGCTCGCGGCCGGCGGAAGGGACCGGCCTCAACCTGACGGCGCTGCTCTACTACGGCGGCGGCCTGCTGGTACTGCTGGCGTACAGCATCTTCCTGGGGCTGCAGTGGCAAGACATGAACTCCGGGGCGCGCATCGCGATCTCGGGGGCGTCGATCGCGTTCTTCGCCGGGGTCGCGACGGTATTGACGAGGCAGGAGCGGTTCAGTCTGCCCGGAGAGCTGCTGCAGGTCGTCGCGGTGGCCATCGTCCCGCTCTTCGTCTTCGCGGTGCTCGACGCGGCCGATCTCTGGCCGGATGCGCCCCGTTACTATCGGCCGGACTCTGCCAGGGAAACCTACCAGCTCCATCTCGCCTGGGCGCGGATCGCGCTGGCGGCGGCCACCCTTGTTGCTGCAGTCGGTGCGTTCTGGTGGTCGCGATCGCCGTTCGTGCTGATCGCTGCGATTGTCTCCGTTACGTCGCTCTGCGTCGACGCGACGATCCAGGTGCAGGGCGACCTTCGCTACTACGACTTGCGGACGCCGCAGTTGATAGCGATCGCCGTCGTGGGTGGAGCGACGCTCGCCGCGGGCATCCTGACGCGCGGCAGGACGTCGCGCGGTTACGCGCTCTGGCTGTTCATCGCCGGTCTGACGGGTCTCGCCGTCGGCCTGGGCGGCCGCATGCTTTCCAGCGAGGCGGCAGGCTGGGGTATTCTCTGGCTCATCGTCGCCCTCGCGATCTTGGCGCTGTCGCTGCTGCTGCAGGAGCGCCTCTTCGCGGCGGCCGGACTGGCGGCGGTCTTCGCCTACTTCGCCAAGCTCGTCTTCGACGTCTTCCAAAGCGCGAACGCCGCGCTCGCCCTCGTCGTGCTCGGCCTGCTCGTGCTCGGCGCCGGCATGCTCTACCAGCGCTACAACGAGCGGCTCTTCTCACGCCCGGCGTAGCGATGCGCAGCCGGTCCGGCCTCCTCGTCGTCCTGCTCGCCGCTCTCGTTGCGACGCTCTCGTTCGCCTGCCGCGACGGCACGTCGAACGCCGGCGATCTCTTCGACGACGCCCGGGGCGGCGTCTACCTCGCGCTGGGCGACTCGATCGCCGCCGGCAGCGGCGCTTCGGATGCGAGCGCTACCAGCTACGCAGCGCTTGTCGCACAAGGGCTGCGCGCGCGGCTGGGCGATAACCTCGAACTACGCTCTCTGGCTGTTGGCGGGCATGCCACGCAAGACCTGATCGACCAGCAGCTCCCGGCGGCGCTCGACGCGCTGCGCGCTGGCGACGTGCGCCTGGTGACGATCACGATCAGCGGCAATGACCTGAACGTCGTCCAGAGCTCGCCCGAAGCCGCGACCTGCATCGCCGACGTGAACGATCCGAAATGTCCGGTCGCGGACATCCTTGTTGGGACCGAAGAGCGCCTGGACCGTATCCTGGGCGACCTGCGCGACGCCGCGGGCGACGCGGTGATCGTCATCCAGCTCTACCCGAACCTCTTCTCGGGTACCGGCCACCCGTTCGAACGGCCTGCCGGCGTCGCGTTCGACAAGCTGAACGACGTGATCGCCCGCGCCGCCGGTGCCAACGGCGTGCTCGTCGCGGACCCGCGCGCGGCGTTCGCGGGCAAGGGCGCCGAGCTGACGCATACGCTCGATCCGACGCCGGACTTCCACCCGAACGACGCCGGCCACCGCGCGATAGCGGACGCGTTCCTTAAGGTGCTGGGCCTTTCGACGG
>JBIOYF010000169.1:0-2164 GCA_044870035.1 Dehalococcoidia bacterium | reverse complement strand
GCTCGCGGATCGCCAGTTCGTAGAGATCGGCGGAGCTGTCCGCCCAGACTTCATGCTTGTCGTAGATCGTGTACGGCGCGGGCAGCCCGCGGTTAGCTGGCGCGGCCGGCCAGGCGCCGCGCGGGGTGTCGTTCTGGTAGGGCCAGCGGTCGGGCGCCCAGGCGTAGCCGCCGGCGTCCGCCATGCGTAGCGTGAAGCCCTCCGGACCGAGGTCCGGTAGCTGCGGCGGACGCTCGGTTGGGACGTTGGCCCAGGCCATGCCCAGCGGCTCTCGCCCGAGCTCGACTTTGCTCAGCTTGTTCTCGGCATTAAAGGCGAGCCGCAGCCGCACCGGTCCGAACGGGCCGCCCGTACCGACCATCGCGACCGTTTCGCCTTCCTCGCTGGGCTCCGACCAGATCAGGTCGGCTCCGCCGGCGGCAGGGCGGGCGCGGAACAGCTGCTCGACGGCGTCCTTCCCCGATACCGTACCAACGATCGGCATGATCAGCTCGACGTCGTCGGCCATCATGGCCGCGAGCTCGTCAACGTTGCGCTTCCTCTGAAAGGAGAGGTACTTGCGCGCGAGGTCGGTTCTGCTAACGGTCGTCGTATCGGCCATCGTCCGTCTCCTAAGGAGGTGCGACGGCGAAAGGTTCGCCGTCGCCGCGTCTTGCTCAGGTCGTGTGCGCCAGCCTTTAGGCTGGGGGTATAAGGTCTAGTTCCTCGGCGGGTCGATAAATCCGCGGATCCGCTCCGGCAAGCGCTCGCGCCGGTCGCCCAGCCCGACGACGTCGAGCCGGTGGACGTACTCGTTGAACTGCCGGCGCCGCACAGCCATCAGCTTCCGGTATCCCTCGTCCAGCTGCGCCTCGCTCTTGCCGCCGCCGAGCAGGATCGCCAGCGCCTCGGTCGTGTCGCCGCCGCCGGTCAGGCCGGACTGGTTCGGCGTCGAACCGATCTGGCCCTCCATGCGGTCCAGGTAGGTGTGGATCTCTTCCTTGCGCTCCGGCTCTGTCTCGATCAGGTGCTTGATGTGCATCACGCCGAAGGCGACGTGGCGGCTCTCGTCCTGCGCGGCCAGCCGGAAGATCTTCTTGTCGACTTCGCTGTGGGCGATCATCTCGCCCATGCGGAAGAGCGACTGCACGAAGCCCTCGCCCACGAGGTGGAGGCTCGCTGTCATGTCGATGAAGCTCTGCGCGGTGAGCAGGCCGACGGCGCCCGGCCCGGCCTGGAGCAGGCCGATGCCGTTCGAGAGCGCGCGCTTGCGGAAGACGTCCAGGTGGCGCGCTTCGTCCATGATCTGCGACGCGAGGAATAACGCGATCTCGAAGTGGTCGCCGCTGATGTTCGGTGCAAACTTGCCAGGCACGTCGCCGGCGATGAACTCGACCTGTGTAAGGAACGTGCAGAGCTGCGACATCGCGAGCTCCAGGTCTTCGTCCAGCTCCGGCATCTCGTTCCATGGCACGTCGGTGGCGGAGCTCCACTGACGCTGGAGTGCCTCTTCGTAGAGCATGCTGGCGGACTCCGACCACAACTCCGCCTTGCGCAGCCAGTGCTTTTCGATCAGCTGCGCGTCCTTGCGCGGCGCGGAGCCCCGCAGACGGCCGCTCTGGTTGCGCGTCTCGTCCGGCGGATTTCCGTAGGACCCGACCGCGATGTCTTCGATCGTCAGGCCGCGCTTGCCGGGGACAACGCGGATGCCGCGCTCGGCTGCGGGCGCCTCCAGCCAGGAGAAGTCCATGTCTTCGGCGCCGGCCTCTTTGCGCAGCTCTTGGAGAATGTCAGGCTTGACCATGGGCGGCCTCCGTATTACAGGCGGGTCGTTTTCGCCGTTATTCTAGCACGCGCTAGAATGCCTTTCAATCTGACATCTTGTTCATGATTCGTCATGCAGGCTATGGCGACCTCGCATCTGCGGATCGCAGGATCGAATCTCGGCCGATGTGGCGCGGTGGGAGAAGGGCTATCCGATGCGCGTCCCAACGCGCGTTCCCGCCATGACCGCCCGCAGCGCGCCCGTCTTGCGTCCATCGATCACGAACGTCTGCACCCCGCCCGAAGCCGCCAGCAGCGCTGCCTCCACCTTTGGGATCATCCCGCCCGCGATGACGCCGGCCTCGAGCAGCTCCCGGGCCCGCTCCGGGCTGAGCGTCTCCAGCACCCTGCCTTCGCCGTC
>JBIOYF010000168.1:0-8729 GCA_044870035.1 Dehalococcoidia bacterium | reverse complement strand
GGCTCGACGATGAAGGAGTACGCCGAGCTCCTGGAGCACGACCCGGAGTACGCCGAGAAGGCCCGCCAATTCGTCTCGCTCGTCCGCGATGTGAACGAGTTCCTGGTCGAGCTGCCCTTCGATCCGCCGAAAGCCCCCCTGCCCTATCGCGTCACCTACCAGGACTCGTGCCACCTGGTCCACGCGCAGAAGGTGCGTAGCGCACCACGCGAGCTGCTGCGCGCCATATCAGGACTTCACCTAGTGGAGCTGGAAGCGCCCGACCACTGTTGCGGCAGCGCCGGGATCTACAGCTTTGCGCAGCGCGAGATGTCGCTGCGCCTGCTCGATGACAAGATGCGCGACATCGCTTCCATCCGCCACCCTGAGCCTGTCGAAGGGGCGTTCGTTATCGCGACGGCCAACCCGGGCTGCATGATGCAGCTCGAGGCCGGCCTGCGCCGCGCCAAACTCCCAGGCCGCGTCGTCCACGTCGTCGAGCTACTGGACGAGGCCTATCGAGCGGAGGATGGCTCCTGACGACTCCCATCCACATTCGAGCCCAGCCCGGCGACGTCGCGCCGGTCGTGCTGCTGCCGGGCGACCCCAGCCGCGCGACGCGGGTGGCCGAGCGGCTGGAGAACGCACGCTGCTACAACGAGTACCGTGGCCTGCTCGGCTACACGGGCACGTTCCGGGGTACGCCTCTGTCGGTGCAGACGACGGGCATGGGCGCGCCCTCCGCCGCCATCGTCGTCGAGGAGCTGGCGATGCTTGGCGCGCAGACCGTGGTCCGCGTCGGTACCTGCGGCAGCGCCCGGCCGGAGATCGCACCGAAAGACCTGGTTGTCGCTACCGCCGCCTGCCCGCTCGAGGGCACAACGAAGCTCTACCTGCAGGGCGACCCGTACGCGCCCGCCGCCTCGTTCCGCGTCGTCCGCGCGCTCGTCGCGGAGTGCGAGCGCCTCGGTGCGCGGCACCACGTCGGACTGGTGGCGACGGAGGACGCCCTCTACTCCGTCACGCCCGAGTGGCGGGAGCGCTGGGCGGCGCGCGGCGTGCTCGCCCAGGAGATGGAGGCGAGCGCGATCTTCACCGTCGCCGCGCTGCGCGGCTTGGAGGCCGGCTGTCTGCTCACCGTCTCGAACGCCGCCGGCCGGCACGAGCGCCTGTCTGACGAAGACCTGCTGCCGGCAATTGACCGGATGATCGACGTGGCGCTCGAGGCGGCCGTGGCGCTAACCGGCTAGGGCTGAGGGAAGACATAGGGAAGGTCGGCGCCTGTCCGCCTAGGCGGAAACCTCCCGCAGCTTTCCACCTAAGAAAGACGCCCCACAGTGCCATGCACCGCTTGGCGCTTTCTCCGCCCCGCCTTACTATCGCGACATGACCCGCACCAGCGCGATTCCCAGCACACTCTCGCAGCGAGGGCCGCGCACCAACCAATCAAGAAAAATGTCGCGGTGCAGATTCAGAACGGGGTATTTATTTTCTTTTTTCGACAAGCAATCAAGACACCGGCCCGGTCTAGCCCAGGAGCTTCTCGTACCAGGCCACGTCCCAGTAGCGGTCGAACTTACGGCCCACTTCGTGCATAACGCCGGCGAGCCTGAAGCCGAAGCGGTCATGCAGCGCGATCGAGGCGTCGTTGGGCAGCGTGATGCCGGCGACGGCCAAGCGAATGTCCTCGCTCTTAAGCACGTCGAACAACGCGCTATAGAGCAGCGTGCCGATGCCCCGGCCGGTGGCCCCGGGCGCGCAGTAGACGGTCATCTCGACGGTCGTGTCGTAGGCGCGCTTGTCGCGGAAGCCGGTCGTGCCGGCGTAGCCGAGCACCTCGCCGTCAGCTTCCGCGACGAAGAGCTGGTTACGGCCCGCTTCCGAGAACTTGGCGAACCAGCCACCGCGGCGTTGTTCGACGGTGAACGGCTCCAGGTCGAACGTGATCGCTGTCGTCAGGATGTAGTGGTTGTAAATCTGCGTCAGCCGCGGCAGGTCTTCAGCGCGGCCTCGCCGGACGCTGACGGCCGCGGTAGGTGCGTCCCGGGGCTCCAGTTTCACGACTCGCATGATAGCCGATGCGTGTTGCCTGGATGCTGCCGGGAGGTTACGGCTGGGTTACGTCTGCTGACTCGAGGCGAGCTCTGACAGGTGCTGCTTCACGCTCTCGATCTGTTGGCTCAGCGGCCGCGAAGTGTCGACGACGACGTGGGAGCCGACCGGGAGCTCATCGACCGGCTCTCGGCGCTCCTGCTGCGTCTGGTATATCTCCCAGCGTCCGTCCGAGACGACGCGACGGTCGCCCTGGCGTTCGCTGAGACGCTCCCAGATTACACTCTCGTCTGCGTCGCACTCGATAGCGACGAATCGCGCGTCTGCCTCTGCGGCGAGCAGCAGGGCCGCCTGTCGCTGCGAACGCAGCAGATACGTCGCATCCAGAATGACCGGCTTGCGTTTGTCCAACCAACGGCGCGCCTCTTCGAGCAGCGCCGCGTAGGTTCGCTCCGTTATCTCGTCATCGTAGATCCCCGCGCCGAACGGCTCGCTGTGCCGCTCGATCGGATCGATGTCGAGCAGCCGCTTGCGCGTCACGTCCGAAGAGATGATCACCGCGCCGGCGTGTGCGGCGAGCGCGTTCGCCAGGTAGCTCTTGCCGCTGCCCGTCACGCCGATCGTGATCATCAACACGTGCGGTACCGGCTGCGTGGCGTAGGAGTGGGCCAGCTCGAAGTAGCGCCGCGCGCCTGCGGTCACGACGGCCTTCTGCTCATCGCTGATCTCAGGCTGATCGAGCTGGAACCCATCCACCTTGCCGCGGACGTAGGCGCGGTAGCACTTGTAGAACGGCAGCAGGAGCGGCAGCGTGGAATCGAAGGTGTAGCCCAGGTAGCGGCCCATTAGCTCGTCCGAGAGGTCGCGGCGGCCGCGGTACTCAAGGTCCATCGCCAGGAACGCGATATCGGCAGCGACGTCCGAGTAGCGGAAGCGCTCGTTGAACTCGATGCAGTCGTAGATGCAGACGCCTTCGTCCTGGAAGCAGACGGCGTCGGCGCGCATGTCGCCGTGGCAGTCGCGGGCGCGCCCCTCGCGGACGCGCTGGGCGAAGAGGTCCTCGTCGAACGCGAGGGTGCTCTCGACGAAGGCGCGGATGTCATCGAACTGGGGGCGGGTGATCGTGCGACCGACGAACGACTCGGTCTGCTGGAAGTTCTCGCGCCAGTTGAACGCGGCCGTCTCCAGCCCGCCGTAGCTATCGATCTCCGGGCTCCGTTCCGAGGACTGGTGGAACGCCGCGATGCGCTCCGCGAGCGCGGACAGCATCGCCGGCGTGACGGCGTCCCGCTCGAGGAGCTGCGCCATCATCCCCTCCTCGGGCAGCCGCCGCATCTTCACGGCGTAGTCGAGCACCTCGCCCGCGCCGCCGATCCTTATGCCGCCGCTATTGGAAACGACCGGCTCGACGCCGAGGTAGGTGGCCTCGCACATCCGGCGGTTGAGGCGCACCTCCTCTTCGCAGAAATGCCTTCGCTTCTCCAGCGTGGTGTAATCGAGGAAGCCGAAGTCGAGCGGCTTCTTCAGCTTGTAGACGAGATCGCCGCCCAGCAGGACGTACGAGATGTGCGTCTGGCGTAGCTCGACTCGCTGCACAGGATGCGGATACGCCTCGGGTGAGAGAAGTGCCTCGATGTGCGGCGGCAGCGCAGGCTCGGCCATGGCCTAGCGCGCGACGTCGGTCAGCGCTTTGAAGCCATACGGCTCGTACACGCCGAAGAGGATGAACTCGAAGATGCCGTAGCCTGTCTTGTCGCCCTGGCGCACGCGACAGACCGTCTCGTTCTGGCCGGAAATCTTCCCGACGACGGCCGGGTCGGTGATGTCCCAGACCTCGCCGTCGACGGCGAGCGGGCCGTGGTACTGCGCGTGGCGCCACAGATCGCCGCCGTAGGCGTAGCCGGCGCCCGCCATATGCAGGAGCGACAGCGGCTCGAGCTCGAGCGTGGTCTCCTGACCGTCCGGCTCGCTCAGGACGACCGTGCCGCGATCGAAGATGCGCGTCCCCGGCTTGAGCTTGAGGTCGTGTCGCACGATGCCCAGCGGCTCGGACTGCTTATCCGAGCCGTGTGGAAAGAGGCGCGCCGCCGCTTCGTGCCAGCGGGAGCCGTCGTGGTTCTCCGAGATCGTGTACATGATCGTATGGTCTTCGAACTGGAGCGGCGACCAGTTCCAGAAGAAGCCCATGGGCCCGTCGCGCGCCGGCGCGCCGGCCCGGTCCGGGTCGCCGATCGGCCGGATGCCCCACGAGTGGTCACGCCCGCCCCACCATGCCGCCGGCTCGACGTTATGTTGCTGACCGTCGACGGTGAGCTCGCCCGCCCAGCGGCCGGTCTGAGTCAGCCGCGTGTAGTCCATCACGACGCGCGCGCCGGCCCGGCGGAGGAAGTGCGGCTCCTGGAACGGCGCGATCGAGCCTTCGAACATCAGGTCGAAGCTGAGGCCCCAGTCATTGGGCTCGCACCAGACGCGCAGCTTGCGCAACCCCTCGAGCACCTGAACGCCGATTGGGCCGACCGCAGTGTTCGACCTGTCTCCGTCGAGCACGCGCGACGCTTTGACGACGAACTGCCGTTCGTTGCGCACGACGACCGTCGCGAACGCGTCGATGATGCCCATGTTCGGGTACGCGCCCATCGCGACGACGAGAAACGTGTCGCCGGTCAGGTCGTGGCAGTTGAAGTAGTAGCGGTCGTAGAAGTTGCGGTCGCCGCTGACCACGTGGTCCAGCGTTTCCGGTGTCTGGTGGATGAGATAGTCGTCGAAGGGCGTGAGCATGAAGAAGGCGCCTCCTGTCCGGCAGGACGGCGCCATTCTAGCAGCGCGCTCGGATCGAACGGTAGGCTAGGCGGCGATCTCTTCCGCTTCCGGGTCGGCCTGACGACGCCGTTTGTGCGCCGGCGGCAGGTCGTCGTTGCCGCCCACCACCCGCAGATTGCCTCGACGGGGCTTCGGTCGCTCTTCTTGGTACGACTCACTCCAGAGCATATCGGAGCCGGGCAGACCTCCGTACATGACGAACATGTAGGCCACCAGGCCGAAGTAATCGGCGGGGTTTCGCATGGACGCAGCTCCTCTCGGCGAACGCAAGGCTACACCCCAACTATCGACCGCGACCGGAAATTCTTTTGTCCGGGAAGGATGCATGGCGCCTGGATGGAGTAAGCTAGTTCCGGCCATGACCACCGCCGTCGAACCACGAGAGCACACAGAAGACCTTCGCGGCCTCAAGTTCCACTGGGTGGAATGGGGCGAGCCGGGCGCCCCGGCAGTCCTGCTGCTCCACGGCCTGAGTGCTATGTGTCGTATCTGGGACCCCCTGGGGAGGGCGCTCCAGGACCGCCATCACCTGTTCGCACTTGACCAGCGCGGTCACGGCGACACGTCCTGGCCGGTGAAGCCTGACTACAGCACGGATGATTACGTCGGCGACCTTGAGGCGCTCGTTTCGGAATGGGGCTTGGACAGCTTCGCGCTGATTGGCCTCTCGATGGGCGGGATGAACGCGCTGGCCTACGCGGCGAAGCACCTGGACCGGGTCAGACAGCTCGTGTTGGTTGACATCCGGCCGGCGCTGAACCCCGACAAGCGGCCGAATCGAGAGCAGGACAAGCGGACTGCCGACGCGGGCCACGCCGCCCTGCCTAACCTCGAGTCAGCTTTCGCGTTGCGCAAGCTGGGGCACCCCTACACGCCGGACGAGTCGATCCGGCATCACGTCGCGCATCTCTATAAGCAGCTGCCCGATGGTCGCTGGACGAACAAGCACGACCCGCGCGTGAGCTATTACTGGAGGCCGGCCAACCTGTGGTCGGAGCTCCCGCAGGTCAGCGTACCCGTGTTGATCGTGCGCGGCGGTCAGTCGCACGTGCTGAGCGGCGAAGTAGCCGAGCAGATGCGGGCAGCCTGCCCGGACGCGCAGATCGTGACGATCCAGGCGGCCGGCCACACCGTCCCGGAGGACCAACCAACGCCCTTCATCGAAGCGGTCGAATCGTTTCTCGCGTAACCGGTTGACCATAAGCCGTCGATCTTGACCGCCTCAGTAGGCGGTGGGATACTAGCCACGGTTCCCTGGCCTGTCGCGTGTCCTCGTAAGACTGCCGCACACTATCAGGGTGCCGCGTCGCCCATCGTCTGAGGAAGGAACCGGTCTAACGATGTTGCGCCGCCCCCAGATAGTCGCTGGTCTTGCGGTGATCCTTGTCGCGTTCGCGACGGTGGCCTGGCTGCAGAACAGCTCACCGCGGGTAGAGGCTGCGTTCATCGACACCGACTCTGACGGCTGGCTGAACCTGGCGGAGGCCCTCTACGGCTCGGATCCCGGCAACGCGAGCAGTACTCCCGAAGACCTTGGTGCTGGTGGAAGCTGCGTCGACGCCGTCGACAATGATGGCGTCGGCGGCACCGATGGCGCGGACGCCGGGTGCATGGATGGCGACGGCGACAGTTGGTCGAACGCCTTGGAAGGAGTTGTCGGGTCCAACCCGGCGACAGGCACCAGCACGCCCGAAGACTCGCGCATCGATTTCATCTTCGCCGCCGGCACCTGTTTCGACGCGTCCGACAACGATGGTGATGGAGATACTGACGGCGCGGACGCCGGGTGCGGGCCGATCGACAGCGACGGCGATGGCTTCGACGACTTCACAGAGAAGTCCTACGGCTCGGACCCCGGAGACCTCACCAGCGTGCCCGAGAACGAGGATGCTAATCCGGGCTCCTGCAACGATTTCATCGACAACGACGGCGATGGCCTGACAGACGTCGCTGACCCAGGCTGCGATTCAGACGCCGATGGAGTCCCCGACAAGGTCGACAACTGCCCCTTCGACTCCAACCCGGGTCAGGAGGACAACGATACGGACGGTCTGGGCGATATCTGCGACCCTGACGATGACAACGACGGCTATTCTGACGACGACGAGCTCTTTTGGAAGTCGGACCCTCTCGATCCAGACAGTACGCCGGAAAACGAAGGCATTAACCTTGGATCCTGCACAGACGAGTTAGATAACGATCTCGACCAGCTGGTCGACGGCGCGGATAAGGGATGTCTTCCGCAAACCGGGGCCATCATCGGCAACGGCACGGTGCAGCTCGGTGTATGGGACACGGGTCATCTGAACGTGCCGGGCGGGCCGCCGTCGTCGGGTTCTGCTACCACCGATGTCGGGTTACGCTACGTGCCGACTGGCGCCGAGGCGACAGCGCCCGGCTGTCTCTGCGAGGGCTGGGGCGCTGGAGACGAGGTCTCGGGCTTCAGCGGCTACGCCAACCAGACTACGGACGGCGGCGCAATCCACCTCAAGCTCATCAGCTTTATTTCGACCGCTTCGACTGCAATATCCGTCGTCGAGGTCGGCCAGAAGCCCGAAGTCAGCATCCTCAAGGTGACACATGACTACCAGCCGTCGCTACTGACCGACAACCTCTATCAGGTTGATGTCACGATCGAAAACATATCCTCGGAAAAGGTCCATCTGCGTTATCGACGCGTGATGGACTGGGACGTGGAGCCCACGGCCTTCGATGAGTTCGTGACGATCAACCCCGGTACGGCAACAGAGCTTGCGTTCGATAGCGACAACGGGTTCGCTTCGGCCAACCCCCTGGCAGGACCGAGCTTGATCGCTGCAGCGGGGAGCTTCGCTGACTCAGGGCCGTTCGATCACGGCGCCCTGTTCGATTTCGACTTCGGCATGCTGCAGCCCGGCGAGACTAAGGAGTTCAGGACCTACTATGGAGCCGCCGGCACGGAAGCCGACGCGGATGCCGCCCTCGCCGCCGTTGGCGCGGAAGCCTACTCGTACGGGCAGCCGGACACCACGGACGGGCCGACGCTTGGCACGCCCAACACGTTCATCTTCGCCTTTGGCGAGGTGGGTGGCGAGCCGATCTTCACGCCTTCGCCGACGAGCACCGCCACGCCGACCGCAACGGCCACCGAGACGCCCACGCCCACGGCCACGGAGACCCCGACGGTTACGCCAACTAGTACGGCGACGAGCACGCCAACCGTAACGCCAACCAACACCGCCCGACCAACGAGCAGCCCAACCAACACCGCTGCTCCCCCTACGCGTACTCCGACAAAGACTGCGACGGCAACGGTCAGGAGGACGGCTACGCCTCAGCCCTTGACCGCCGTGCCGACGAAGAAGCCGGGCGACCGGCGCGGGCCGAGTATGGCGCTGCTCGTCTACCGGGACGTGAACAAGCAGGAGCTCGTCTGCGAGAAGGGCGCGCTGAGCCGCAAGTGCACGCTGCCGGTGCAGAGCGAGTTCAGCGTGGACGTGAAGACCGACAACGCTCCGCCCTCGGGGTTCCAGGGCTACCAGATCGTGCTGCAGTACTCAGGCGTGATCTCGCTCGTCCAGCAGCCGGGGCTGGCGGAGAACCGCTGGCCGCCGTGCAGGAGCGGATTCGAGCAGAAGCAGGCCCCAACGACGGGCCAACCCGGTCGCTACACGCTGGGCTGCAAGGCGGGGCCGCCGCCGCGGACGTTTAAGGGCGTACTGGCGAACGTCCACTTCACCTGCAAGACGACGGGAACGGGCCAGATCGCGATTATCGGCGGGGGCGGCGCGTACGTGAGCTTCTACGACCGGCCTTCGATCTACGGCAACCGCATCTTCCTGGCCGCCGACCCGAAGAACGGCAAGAACGTGGCCGACGCGGTCACGATAACGTGCGGA
>JBIOYF010000167.1:0-5025 GCA_044870035.1 Dehalococcoidia bacterium | reverse complement strand
GGACCGCGCCCGCGCCGGCCGGATGGACCTCGATGCCGCCGCGCGCGAAATCGTGCGCCAGGCGTTCGCCGATAGCGGCCTCAGCGCGGTCGATCTCGCGCACGCCATCGCTGATGACTACCGGGCGCGCCGCGCCGCGCACCTCGCGCCTTACCCCGGCGCCATCGAAACGCTCCGGGCCGTCCGTTCGCGCGGCATCGGCACCGCCCTGCTCACCAACGGCGAGGCGGGCAGCCAGCGCGCCAGCGTCGAGCGGCACGGCCTTGCGCCCTACTTCGATTGCATCGTCATCGAGGGTGAGTTCGGCATCGGCAAGCCGGACGAGCGCGTGTTCCACCACGCGTTCCGGTCGGTCGGCTGCACGCCCGACGAAACCTGGATGATCGGCGACAGCCTGGATGCCGACATCGCTCCGGCGGTCGCGCTCGGGATGCACGCCGTCTGGGTCGACGGCCCCGGCGCCGGCCTGCCGCCGGATGCTCCTGTGCGGCCGGACCGCACCGTCCGGGCCATCAGCGAGCTGCTGTAGCTGAAGCGCTCGGGCGTTGCAGGCGGTCGGCAGCAGGTGCTATACCCTGGTCATGCCGGGCGTTCGGAAGGCCTAAGTTGGCGAGAAGGACGCTCTACGCTCTCGCGGCGCTGCTGGCGTTAGCCGTCGGGGTGCGCGCCGGCTGGTCGGCATGGGCTGACGCTACTCCTCTGGGTTTTTCAGATCCGGCCTACTACCACGCGACCGCGACGAACCTCGCACACGGAGAAGGCTACTCGGTAGCGACGGGGCCGCGGCAGTTTGTCACCGGTGGAGAGTCGACCGCCTTCTTTCCGCCGGGTTACTCGCTCGCCCTGGCTCCCATGTTTCGAGTGCTTGGAACGAGCTACGCGGTCGGCCGCGTGTTCAACATCATCGTGGGCGCGTTCGTGATCGTACCGGTGTTCGTAATCGCGTATCGCCAGTTCGGCGAGCGCGTCGGGCTCGCCGCCGCCGGTCTCGCGGCCGTGCTGCCAAGTCTTGTTGTCTGGACTCCTGTCCTCTTTGCCGATACGTTCTTCACACTGCTCTTCGCGATCGATGTCGCTCTCATGATGTACGTCGTCCGTCGCGACGGCAGCGTCAACGTCACCGTTTTGATCATGCTGGGACTTCTGACGGGCGCGGCCGTCCTCGTGCGCGGGCAGGCGCTTGTCCTACTGCCAATCGCGGCGACCTGGTGGCTGCTCTCCGGCATCAGCCTTCGAACGGTGCTGCGAACGTCGTCGATAGCGCTGGCCGTCGCGTCCATCCTGATGGTGCCGTGGATCGTGCGCAACGTCGTCGCGCTCCAGACAAAGCCGGTGCTGGCGTCAAACGTCGGCTACAATCTCCGGATCGGCCATGCCCCGTACTCCAGCGGAGCCTTCGTTGTGCCGGTCGACCTCTACAACGATACGCAGGACATGTCGTGGCAGCAGCGAGAGCTGGCCTTCAACGAGCTCGGAACGCGCAGGGCGGTACGCTACGCGCTGACGCACCCGGACCGCGAGCTGGAGCTGAGTGGCCGCAAGATCATGTGGCTCTGGCGCTCCGACGTCGAGGCCCTGGCCTGGGTGGCGCCGGGTGACTACCTGGGAGACGGAAGGGGTCCCGCGCGCTGGTCGATCGATGCATCGTACCTAGCGCTGCTCTTTGCGGCGGCCTTGGGCTCGTTCGCAGGGATACGGAGCGAGCTGAGGGGCGTTGCGTTCGCTGTGCTCCTAATGGGAGCCTGGACGCTATTCCACATCGTGTTCTTCGGCCAGCCCAGGTTCCACCTGCCGGTGCTCGTTGTCCTCATACCGTTGGCTGCTTGTGCGCCGGAAGGATGCGCCAGGCTGTTGAAGTACGCCCGTCCGAAGTCCGCGCCTGTCTGAAGGGCGAGTTTGCGCACGGCGGTGAGCCTGGCTATCATGCTCGGGCACACCTGACTATAGAACTGGCCTGAGGAGGCTTATGGGTTCCGTCGTCAAGAAGCGGCGCAAGAAGATGAGCAAGCACAAGCACCGCAAGCGGCTCAAGAAGACCCGCTGGCAGCGCCGTCATAAGTAGTTCAGCACCCGTTCGCTATGCCCGCAGCCGCTCGACATAGTGCCGAACGGCTGCCTGTTGTCAGGCTCCGCGCGAAGAGAGAAGCCGCGGGTTTCAACCCGCGGATCTGGATTTCACCGCCCACCCCCTGCAGGCCGTACTATCGCAGCCGCTCGACATAATGCCGACCGGCTGCCTGTTGTCAGGCTGAAGCCTGACCTTCGAAGGGGCGACGCGCTTCACTCTAACGTTGCGCCTTGTTACGCTGGCCTCGTTTTCCAATGACCGCCGTCCAGCTCGCCAATCTCGATGCCCGGCTCGCCTACCTGGCGGTGCAGTACCACCTCTCGCGCCCCGGCTCTGAGCTCCAGCGCGAGACGAGCCAGCCGTCCGCACACGAGCTCGCCGGCGTCGCGAACGAGCTCGAGCCGCAGCTCGACAGGGCCGTCGCGACGATCGACCTCAGCGACGAGCAGCGCCGGCGCCTCGCCTCCGCGCTCGCCGGCGCGATCAACGAGCTGAAGGCGACGCCGCTCCTCTCCGCGGGAGGCCGCCAGTCGATGGTGCCCGCGTTCCGAGACGCGCTGGGCCGTCTGTTCCCGGACGCAGGCGACGATCCAGACGAAGCGACGCGGCTGGCGGGCCACCTGCTCGCGCTGCGCCGCCGCATCGAAGGACTGCCGGCAGACGTCGCGGCGCCGGCGCCCAAAGAACAATCGCGCTCGCGCTGGCGCTTCTGGCAGCGCAGCTAAGCACGAAAGGACTGGATGGCGTGACATACGCGGAACGCGCGCGGCTGCACCTCGGCCTGACACTGGCCGTGCTCTTCGGCGTACTGCTCGTCGCCTGCGCCAGCAGCTCCCGCGGCGCGCCCGCCACGCCGTCGCCTGAGCAAGAACAGCCAACCTCGCTGCCGACGAGCACGAACGATGGCTCCGCCAACGCCCCGATTCGCTGGGGCTACGATACGCGGACGAACAACCGCCAGCCTGACCCCCAGCCCGACTTCGCCGGGCTGCCGCCCGGTTATCGTATCGAGACGTTCGTCAGCGGCCTCTCCCGTCCCACAGCTATCGCCTTCACGCCGGACGGCCGCATGCTCGTGGCAGAGCAGGCGGGCGCCATCCGTCTCGTCCAGGACGGCGTCCTGCAGCGACAGCCGTTCTTCAACGTGCCCGCGTACACGTCCAGCGGTCCCGAAGGCTTCTCCGAGCTCGGCCTCGTCGGCATGGCCGTCGAGCCGCGTACCGGTTTCGTCTACGTCTACTACAGCGCGCAGGACCCGGCCCGGCGCACCGTGCTGGCGCGCCTCCGCAACGATGACGGCCACGGCAAGGACCTCACGCAGGTCCTCAACCTGAGCGCCGCGCCGGAGTGCTGTCACATCGCGGGCAGCCTGCGCTTCGCACCCGACGGTACGCTCTTCGTCGCCGTCGGCGATCATCAGCTCGAGGCAGCGGCGCAGGACGTCGGCACTCCCTACGGCGGCGTGCTGCGCATCAACCCGGACGGTACCGCGCCTCTCGATAACCCCTTCATCGGAGTTCGCGGCGCGGACATTCGCCGGTATGCGTACGGACTGCGCAATCCCTACGACATCGCGATCGACACCGAGACGGGACGAATCTTCGCCACCGAGAACGGCTTCGCCGGTCAGGACGCCATCATCGAGCTGAAGCCCGGCGCGAACTACGGCTGGCCCGGCTTCGACCTCGCGCTGCCGCTCTCCCAGATCGAGCCGCCGCTCCTCTTCTACAACCAGACGGTCGGCCCCTCCGGCGTCGAGTTCTACCACGGCCGCGCGCTCCCCTGGCTGGACGGCTCGCTGCTCTTCTGTCAGTTCCACCGGGGCGGCGCTCTCCACCGTGTGACGTTCTCCCCCACCGGCGCCGTCGCGTCCGACACCATCATCGGCGCCGGCTGCACCAGCGACGTCCTCACCGGCCCGGACGGCTTCATCTACTTCGTCGATTACCTGAGCGGCGCCATCTACCGCATCGCGCGCGGGGGCTAAGGGTTCCACCGCGAATTCGGGCGAAACGCCTATTTCGAAAGTGATTACTTCCTAAACGCCTTCCCAGGCTTGCCGCCCGAAGGTAGAATCTGCTTGGAACCCTAGATTCGAGCTACGAAAGGGAAGCCGCCGATGACCTACACCATCACCGAGCCGTGCATTGGCACCAAGGACCGGTCGTGCGTTGACGTGTGTCCGGTCGACTGCATCCACGACGACGGCGATGAGGACCGCATCCTCTACATCGATCCTGACGAGTGCATCGACTGCGGTGCCTGCGAGCCGGCCTGCCCGGTGACAGCGATCTTCGCCGAAGACGACGTGCCGGACAACATGAAGGTATACACGGAAATCAACGCGCTCTGGTTCAAGGACAAGGCGGCCGCACGCGCGAAAGTGAACGAGATCGCCCCCGCGCCTGCGTAGCGCTGAACCGCACACCGAAGTCCCGAGGCCCTCGAGCGATCGGGGGCCTTTGGCATTGTTGCCATCGCGAGATTTGAGCGCCTCATGTGGCGCTCGTGGTCGCCCTGCCTGAGGTAGCCGCGGGATTCATCCCGCGGATCGTGCTCCGCTGTTACCCGCGCTGTGCCGCAGCGCGACGCGCCATCTCCTCCGGCGCCACGTCTTCGATGTGCGTCGCCAGCCACCACTGGTTCCCGAACGCGTCCTTCACGCCCGCGCTGCGGTCGCCGTAGAACTGATCGGCGGGCTCGCGCAGCGATGTCGCGCCCGCCTTGAGCGCGCGCTGGTACACAGCATCGGCGTCCTCGACGTACAGGTGAAGCATGCCCGTCATCTCGGCGCCCACCTCGGTGTTCTGCGCGTCGCCCAGCATGATCATCGAGTCGCCGATGCGCACTTCGGCGTGGCCGATGGTGCCGTCCGGTCCGGGATTCTTGAACGTCTCCTCCGCGCCGAACGCTTCCTTCATGAACTCGAGCAGCTTTGCTGCGCCCTTCACCGTGAG
>JBIOYF010000166.1:0-8522 GCA_044870035.1 Dehalococcoidia bacterium | reverse complement strand
AACGACAAGGGACCCAGTGGCAAGGGTAAGACCGCCCTCCCGTCCGGCACGCCGAGGCCCGGCGGGCGCTTCAAGGAAGCGACGCCGGTCCTCTCCGACGCTATCTTCGGCCTCGACCCGCACCTGGCGATCGCCGCCGGCCTCGTCTACTTCGCCCGCATGTACAACATGCTGGTGAACCGCTCAGCGGTAAATCCGGACAAGTACGTCTACGACCTGTGCCTGGACGACGGAGTGGAAACGCCCGACGAGCAAACCTTCATCTTCAACCTTCGTCCGAACGTCATGATCCCGGAGAACGACCTTGGGGTTCCGCCCCGCGCGATGGACGCAGAGGACTGCGTCGCGACGTTCGAGCGGATCAAGGCTCAGCCCCTGGCGAACTCCTGCCAGTTCGTCTGTCAGTACTTCACCAAACACGAGGCAGTCGACCCGATGACGTATCGTGTCGAGACCCCGAGTCCTTACGCTTGGTTCCTGTACAACATCGGCCGGGCCATCAGCACCATCCCGCCGCGCGAGCTGACAACGGCCGAGAACCAGGGCAAGATGCGCACGGCCGGCGTTGGCGGCGGCCCCTATCAGATCAAGCCGGGCTCCTTCGTCGAGGGCGAGAAGGTCTCGCTGGAGCGTAACCCTGTGTACTGGCGCCAGGGGCGTCCCTACATGGACGGCTGGGACGTAACGATCATCTCGGACCGCCCGGCGCTGCGCACGGCATTCCTTGCTAAGGCGAGCTACCTGTACGGCGCTGGCACAGACGCAGAAGTCGAGGAGCTGACGTCCCAGAACGATGTCTACAAAGCTTCGAACGACCCGACGTATACCTTTATCGCGTTCACGATGAACGTGCTGCGCAAGCCCTGGGACGACCCGCGCATCCGCAAAGCCGCCATGCACGCTCTGAACCGCCAGGAGTACGTCGATCGCGTCTATCAAGGCGCCGCTCAGGCGAACGGGCTGGTGCACTGGCCCGTCGCTGGCGCGCTCTCGGAGGATGAGCTGAATGAGCTGCAGCCGTTCGATCCGGAGCGGTCAAAGAGCCTCATCAGAGAAGCCACTGGCAAGGACTCCATTGATGTGACGATCCTCTTCCCGACCGGCAACGACATTGAGGAAATTCTTGAGCACACCCCTATCTTCATCGAGCAGATGAGTAACGCCGGGTTCAACGTCAACCAGGTCTCGAAGGACCTCGCAGGCTGGCTCAACGACTATCGTGCTAAGGACTACGACGCAAGCCTCGCGCTGAACCAGATCTACGAAACGGCGGAGATCCCGCTGGACTTTGTGCACTCAAAGGGCCCGGCGGGAGCGAATATTTACGCCGAGGGCATGAAGGACACGGACCTCGATGCGGCGATCGATGCGACGAAGCGGATCACAGATTTCGACCAGCGAGTGGAAGCAATCAAGGCCGTCCAGAAGACGATGTACGAAAAGGGTCCGATGTTTCTGCCGCTCGTGACGCCGTACAGCCGAACGTTGTACTGGGACTTTGTGAAGGACGTACCGACCGGGTTTGGCACCACGGGCTACTTCCTCACCCACGATATGTGGCTGGACCTCTAGCAGCGGGTGCTGAGTCGGTACATCGATAGTTTAGGCGCGCATGCGGATATACATCATCCGGCGGCTGCTGAGCGGGGTAGCGATCCTGTTCGTGCTGTCTATTGTCGTGTTCGTTCTGCTGCGCGTTCTGGCCGGAAGCCAGGCAGCCCTGCACTGCGGTTTCAACTGCACGCCTGAAGGCATCAAGCAAGCTGAGCAGATACTCGGACTGGATAAGCCGTATTTCCCGATCGAGGTGCATCGCAAAGCGGCGTTCATCAGCGTGAACGCCGACAACCAGTACATGACCTGGGTCAAGGACCTGGCAACCGGCCACCTGGGAAAGGGCAGCCTAAATCAGAAGCCCGTCCTGGAAACGATGCGCCACAAGCTCCCTGTCACGCTGGAGCTGCTGATCATTACGATCATGTTCACCGTCGCAGTGGGGATACCGTTCGGCGTGGTTTCCGCTCTCTATCGGAACTCGCCGGCTGACTTCATGGTACGGCTGCTGGCCGTCCTGGGACTGGCCGTCCCCGGCTTCTGGATCGGGACGCTCGTCATCTACATTCCAAGCGAGCTGTGGCATTACTCGCCTCCGTTCGGGCAGTCGGTCAGCTTTTTCCAAGACCCATGGGCGAACCTGCGTCAGTATGTGCCGCCGGCTGCGGTGCTCTCGCTCGGTTCGGCCGCGGGCATCATGCGTTTGTCGCGCTCGTCGCTTCTCGAGGTGATGCGGACGGACTACATCCGGACAGCCCGTGCCAAAGGAATGCGGGAGACCTTGGTGGTGAGCAGGCACGCACTGAAGAACTCGATGATACCAGTCGTCACAGTTCTTGGCCTCCAAGTCGCCGGCCTGCTCGGTGGCAGCGTGATCATCGAGCAGATTTTCGCCTTACCAGGCTTGGGTAAGATGATCTTCGAGGCGCTGCTTACCCGGGACTATCAGGTCGTCCAGAGCATGACGATCTACGTCGGGGCGACCGTCATCTTAATGAATCTGCTTGTCGATATTAGTTACGCGTGGCTCGACCCGCGCATCAGATACTCGTGAGATCTGAATGATGGCTACCGGTCAAGCGATAAGCATCCTCGAAGCACAGCAGGTAGAGCCGCTTCTCCGGCCGCGTCAGAGGCGGCTAAGAGCGGTCGGCCGTCTGATCCGTCAGAATCCGCTGGGCCTCCTCGGGCTAGTCATCATCGTCGCTCTCGCCATCATCGCCGTCTTTGCGCCACTGATCGCGCCCCACAGTGTGGGTGACTACACGGCTGGCCAGCCGCGAGAGAATCCTTCCTTGGCGCACCTCTTTGGCACCGACGGCCTCGGCCGAGATATGTTCAGTCGAGTGGTATTCGGGACGCGCATCTCCATGGGCGTAGCGTTTCTCTCCGTCATCGGAGGCACTGCCATCGCGCTCGTGCTCGGGATCGTTTCAGGATATGCCTCCGGCCCGCTTGACAACGCGATCCAGCGTTCTGTTGACACGGCGCTTGCCTTTCCGCAGCTGCTCTTCCTGCTCATCCTGGCGCAGGTGCTGGGCCCGTCGTTTAGAACGGTCGTGATTGCGATCGCCATCAGCATTATCGCACCCGTGACACGCATTGTGCGTGGGGCCGTGCTGTCGGAAAAACAGAACCAGTATATCGAAGCAGCGAGAGCGATTGGCGCCTCTACGCCGCGCATCCTCTTCCTGCACATCGCGCCGAACATTGTGGCGCTCGCGATCATCGTTGCCACCACGCTGCTCGGGCTCGCGATCCTCGCCGAGGCGTCACTCTCGTTCCTCGGGCTGGGGATCCCGGTGCCGAACCCCTCCTGGGGGACCGACATCAACCTTGCCCGCCAGCAGTTGCCCTTCCACCTCCCGTGGGCCTTCTTCCCGGGCCTGGCGATCACGTTAACGGTGCTCGCCTTTAACCTGCTGGGCGACTCGCTGCGCGACATCCTGGACCCGCGTCTGCGCGGCCGGCTGTAGCGGGAGCAGCTCCCCAAAGAAGCAGCGCGCCCCTCGGAGCGAGGGGCGCGTTTTGGTCTCGTCGCGTTGTTCGTTATTCGCTGAGGAAGTCTGTGACCAGCGAGACCCACTCGTCCGGCTTCTCGAACATCGGCATGTGCGATGCTTCTTTCATAATCACCACACGCGAGTCCTTGATGTTCGACCGGAAGTCCTCCGCGTAGGACGCTGGCACCAGCCCGTCGCTCTCGCCCCAGATGATCAGCGTGGGCGACTGGATGCGGTGGATGCGCCGGTCCAGCCCGCGGTCCGGGATCGGCCAGAGGAACTTGCCGGCCGCGGTGAACGACTGAATGCGGCTGTACATCGCCTCGATCATGGCCTCCGTCCCCTCCGGCGCCGGAAAGGCGGTTCGCACGGCTTCCGACTGCGGGTCGTGCAGGGTCGCCCTGGCCAGCTGATCCGGTGGGACGACGAAGAAATCGAGCACCGGCGCGTCGTCGCGCCAGAGGCCGACCGCGTTGGACAGCACCAGCTTGTGTACGCGGTGCGAGCAGAGTGCGGCGATCTCGGCCGCCAGCATGCCGCCCAGCGAGTGTCCAACGAGGTGCGCCGATTCGAGGCCCAGCTCGTCCATGAAGTCGTGGTAGTAGAGCGCCTGGTCGATGACGTCCTCGATATGTTCGAAGCCCTCGGAGTCGCCGTAGCCGGGATGGACCGGGGCGTAGACCGTGAACTGCTCGGCCAGCTTATCCAGGTAGGCGCCGCGCAGCGGGCCGCCGGAGCCGTGCAGGAAGAGCAAGGGTTCGCCGGAGCCGGCCGTGTACAGCTCGGCGCTGAACTTACCGCCGCGGATAGGGACCATGCGCCTGTCCACTATTCGCCACCTCCCGCGGGCACGCCCGCCGGTTCCTGGACGCTGCGGCCGGGCACGGCGCGCTGCTCTTGTGGCAGCGGATTAATCCACCAATGGTCCTCATACTTGTCGTCCCAGAGGTGGCGGATGTTCGGCATCACCTCGCGCGCGAAGAGCTCGGTGTTCTTGCGCACCAGCTCTGGCGGCATGCTGCCGAACTGGAGCAGCACCATCAGGTGGCCAACGCGCAGCGCCTTCGCTGCCTCGAGCAGCTTCTGCGTGACCGTCTCCGGCGAGCCGCCGATGATGTAGCCGTCCTCCATGAAGTTCTTCCACTTGAGCTGGCCCGACGCGGCCGCGACGACCTGCCGCTCGAACTGCGACTTCAGTCCGGCCTTGACGGTGCGCAGCGTGCGGTAGCCGGGCGCGTCGGCGAAGCCGGGGTAGATGTGCAGACAGCGGTTGTAGAAGTACTCGGCGTGCTCAGCGTAGTCGCGCTCGGCCTGAGCGTCCGTCTCGGACACCGCGACGAACTGCAGGAAGCCCGCGCGGTAGGGGTTGTCGTCCTTACCCAGGCGCGCCAGCTCCTCCCAGAAGCTCTTCATCACAGAGAGGCCGCGCTGGTGCCCGAAGTAGCTCAGGTAGCTGAACATATAGTCCATCCGGCTCACCCATTCCCACGTCTCGATGCTGCCGCCTCCCGGGATCCAGACCGGCGGGTGCGGCTTCTGGACCGGCTTGGGCCAGGTGTTTACGTAGCGCAGCTTGGTGTACTTGCCGTTGAACGAAAAGACGTCCTCCCGTTCCCAGGCCTGCATGATCAGGTCGTGCGCCTCGTAGTACCGGTCGCGCAGCTCAACCGGTATCTGGCCGTAGCAGAAGTTTGTGTCCATCGACGTGCCGACCGGGAAGCCCGCGACGAGCCGGCCGCCCGACAGCACGTCGAGCATGGCGAACTCCTCCGCCACACGGATCGGCGGGTTGTACAGCGCGATGCTGTTGCCCAGCACGACGATGCCGGCGTTCTGAGTCCGGCGCGTGAGCGCGGCGGCCATCAGGTTCGGCGAGGGCATCAGCCCGTAGGCGTTCTGGTGGTGCTCGTTGACGCAGATGCCGTCGAAGCCGAGCTGGTCGGCCAGCTCCAGCTCATCGAGGTTCTCGTTGTAGATCTGGTTGCCTTTGGCCGGGTCGAAGAGCCGGCTCGGGACGTCCACCCACACGCTTCGGTTCGTCTCCCGGAAGTCGTCCGGCAGGAAGCGGTAAGGCATGAGGTGGAAAAAGTGAAGCTTCATTCGCAATACCTCCTCGACGGGGCACCTTAGCTGCGGCGGTCGACATTATTGCACGTTTGGGCCGCCCACCGCCACGCTGTTGCTGGCTGAGGCCCGTGCCGTATGCTGAGCGGCGATGAGCTGGTTCGACACGGCCCGGTTCGGCATGTTCGTCCACTGGGGGCACTCGAGCCAGCAGGGCATCGAGCTGTCCTGGCCGCTGGTCGGCGGCGTCTTCGCACTCCCGTCGTCCACCAGCGTCCCAGTCGAGCAGTACCACTCGACCGCGGCGACCTTCGATCCGGCCGACTTTGACGCCCGCGCGCTGGCTCGAAGGGCCAAACGCCTCGGCATGCAGTACGCCGTCATCACGGCGAAGCACCACGACGGTTACGCCATGTACCACACGAAACACTCCGACTACTCGATCGAGCGCTCGCTCTACGGCCGCGACGCCGTCCGCGAGTTCCTCGACGCGATGCGAGACGAGGGCCTCCACGCGGGCCTGTACTACTCGCTCATCGACTGGCACCACGCCGACTACCCGGCGTTCACGGAAGCCGATAAGCCCTACGTCTTCGGCAAGTGGCGTCAGCCCACGCCGGAGGGCTGGTCGCGTTTCACCGACTTCATGTTCGCCCAGGTCCGCGAGCTGCTTACCGGCTACGGCAAGATCGATGTCATGTGGTTCGACGGCGGCTGGGAGCGCACGCCGGAGCAGTGGCGCGCGCCGGAGCTGGCCGAGATGATCCGCTCGCTGCAGCCGGACATCCTGATCAACGACCGCCTGCCAGGCCAGGGCGACTACGAGACACCGGAGCAGTTCGTGCCGCCCCAGCCGCCGGCGCGTCGCTGGGAGACGTGCCTGACGATCAACGACAGCTGGGCCTACAACACGACGGACA
Source organism: Dehalococcoidia bacterium (assembly GCA_044870035.1). Taxonomy (GTDB): domain Bacteria; phylum Chloroflexota; class Dehalococcoidia; order DSTF01; family RBG-16-68-14; genus JBBDXS01. The sequence continues at coordinate 1,981 of JBIOYF010000166.1, read as the reverse complement.
TGAACTGGAAGTCCGCGCGCCGGCTGATCCACACGCTCTGCGAGGTCGCGGGCAAGGGCGGCAACCTGCTGCTCAACGTCGGCCCGCGCGGCGACGGCAGCCTCCAGCCCGAGGTCACCGAGCGGCTGGGCGAGATCGAAACGTGGATGGCGCGCAACGGCGAGAGCATCATAGGCACCGCGCCCGGCCTCGAGCCGTGGCAGTGGTACGGCCCCTCGACACGCCGAGACGATACGGTCTACCTCCACGCGCTGATGCGCCCAGTGGAGACCGTCTCCGTGCGCGGCGTGCGCACGAAGCGCCTCCGATCCGTGCGCGCGCTCGCTACGGGCGAGACGCTGCCGTTCGAGACGCGCGCCAGCATCATCGACACGCACCTCAACCCCGACCCGCTCGGCGAGGCGATCATCGCGGTGCCGGATTCTGCCATCGATCCGTACGCTACGGTCTTCGCGCTCGACTTCTCCGCGGGCCCTCAGTAGACTTCGATAGCCATGAAGATCTGCTTCGTCATGTACCAGGGCAACATGTACTCGGGCGGGCAGGGAGTCTACCTCTACTACCTGACGCGCGAGCTGGCCCGCATGGGCCACGAGGTACACGTGCTGGCCGGGCCGCCGTACCCGACGCTGGACGAGCGGGTGACCGGCCACAACATCGAGACGCACAGCTACTGGAGCTACCACCACGAGAAGGAGAACTTCCTCTTCGAGCGCAGCCCGCTCACGCACTTCCACCCCGTCAACTTCTACGAGTTCGTCTCGACGCGCATTGCGCTGTCATCGCTGCTGCTCTCGTTCAGCGTGCGCGCCTGGATCAAGCTGCGCGAGCTGTCGCGCGAGCACCGCTTCGACATCGTGCACGACAATCAGACGCTCAGCTACGGCATCACGCTGATGCAGTGGTCCGGCTTCCCGGTCGTCGCGACCATCCACCACCCGCTCAGCATCGATCTGCAGAACGCCCTCCGACAGGCCCGCAGCGTATACGAGAAGGGCCGGCGCATCCTCTGGGCCCCCTGGATAATGCAGGAGATCGTCGCCAGGCGGCTCCCGCGCGTCGTCGTCGTCTCCGAGACGTCCAAGCGCGCCGTGCAGCAGGCCTTCGGGCTCGACCCCGACCGCATGCGCGTCGTCCACAACGGCATCGATACCGAGATGTTCCGGCCGCTGCCGGACGTCGAGCGCCAGCCGGGCCTGATCCTCTGCGTGGGCAACTCGGAGGACCGCAACAAGGGCGCGCGTTACCTGATCGAGGCGCTCGCGCTGCTCCAGGACGACCGGCGCGACTACCAGCTCGCCCTCGTCGACCAGAAGCCCAAGAACCTCAAGCTCGTCCCGCGCCTCGTGCAGGAGTACGGCCTGTCGTCGCGCGTGCACTTCACCGGCCGCGTCTCCACGGAGCAGCTCGTGCGGCTCTACAACCAGGCGACGATCGTGGTGTCGCCGTCGGTCTACGAAGGCTTCGGGCTGCCGGCCGCCGAGGCGATGTCCTGCGGCTCGCCGATCATCGCGACGACAGGCGGCGCGTTCCCGGAGATCATCGAGCACGACGAGACGGGCTGGCTCGTGCCGCCCGGCGACTCACGCGCGCTCGCCGGCGCGATCCGTCTGCTCATGGAAGACTGGGCGCTGCGCGAACGGCTGGGCGCGCGCGGCCGCCAGGCGGTGTTGGAGCGCTTCAGCTGGCGCAAGGCCGCGGAGGAGACGCTCGCGGTCTACGAAGAGCTCCTCGGCCAGCGCGATGCGCGCAGCGAACGCGAACCGGCGCCCACGCCGGTTAGCTAGTGGCCGACCTGCGTTCCTGAACTCCAGCCTGAAGGCTGGAGCATGCGCCGCGTTCCTAATCTTGTGCCCCAGCGTTCAGGCTGGCGATCCGAGTACTAGTCAACGCGCTCCAGATCGACCACCTTCCACTCGCCGTCGATGCGGCGGAAGCGGTCGCGCAGCGTGAACGGCCCCTGGTCCGTCCGGTACGTGAT
>JBIOYF010000165.1:0-22029 GCA_044870035.1 Dehalococcoidia bacterium | reverse complement strand
GTGGTTCGGCGACGCCTGCGAGGCGATCGAGACGGCGCTCCGGCTGCAAGAACGCTTCGAACAGGAATCGATGGACTCGGACTTACCGCTCTGGGTGCGCTGCGGCATGCATTCGGGACAGCAGACGTGCCGCGGCGAGGACCTCGTGGGGCACGACGTGAACGTCGCCTCGCGCGTCGTCGACGTCGCCGGGCCGGGCGAGGTGCTGCTGTCGGACGCCACGCTCCAGCGCGTTGATGGGAAGCTGAGCAACGTTTCGTTCGAGGAGCTGGGGCCCGTGGTGATGAAGGGCCTCCCCCAGCCGGTCCGGCTCTACCGGGCGACGGCGATGGGGTGAGTGGTGACTGGCTCACATTCGGTGGGTCTGGTTGAAGCGGGCCTCGCGGACTGGAAGTCCGCGGCTTGCTCATTGCATGCCGCCGACTTCAGTCGGCGGTACCTGGCAAACTCACCCACCAACTGTGCTGAAGTTACGGTGAGCAGCCGGCTTTCCTAAAAGCGCGCGCATCGTATATCGTAGAGTCCTGGGCACCGCTTGGTGGTGGGTCGCCTACGACAACAGATCGAGGCCAACGCCTCGCAGCACAAGGAGGATTCAGGTGAAGGCACAGGAAGCAGTTCGTCAGCAGCTGGGGTTCTGGCACGGCGCGCTCGGTGGGATCATGGGCGATTGCGGCGACACGCTGAACAAGCAGGTGCCCAACGCGACGATCACGTCGATCTCGTCGGTATACGCCCACCTGGTATGGGCGGAGGACGCGATCGTAAACGGCATGCTGCAGGGCAAGCCGATCATGTATCAGACCGACGGCTGGGAGGCGAAGACGGGAGTCACCTACCCTGACGGCGAACGGCCGGCACTGGGCGATTGGGCGAAGTCGACGAGGATGGACTACCCGAAGTTCAAGGAGTACGCGGACGCCATCTTCGCCAACACCGACTCGTATCTTGCGAACCTCTCCGACGCCGAACTCGATGTGAAGGTGCAGACGCCGATTGGTGAGCAGACGAAGGCGTGGGTAGTTGTCAACCTACTCGGAACGCACGCGCCGCAGCATGCGGGCGAGATCGCCGCGCTGAAGGGCGTGCACGGCCTGAAGGGCCTGCCGTTCTAGACAGCTCGACAACGGACATGGAACGGATAAGCGGATAGGTCCTTCCCGGTAGCACAGGCATTCAGCCCGGGCTACGCGTCTTGTTGTTGACGGCACGTCGCTAACGCCGGCTGGCTACCAGCCGAAGGGCGGCATCATGCGCCGCGTTCTCGACACGGTCGTCGAGAGGCGCCAGGCGCAGGTCGTCGCCGTACCGGCGGCGCAGCGCGAGCTCGATCAGCAGGTCGGCGAAGCGCGGGTTCTTCGGCAGCAGGGAGCCGTGCAGGTACGTGCCGAAGGCATTGCGGTAGCGCGCGCCCTCCGTGCCGTCTTTGCCGTTGTTACCGGAACCTGACCGCACCCGCGCGAGCGGCTGCGCTTGCTCGCCCAGGAAGGTCCGGCCGCCGTGGTTCTCGAAGCCGGCCAGCTCAGTCCCGTCCGCAAGTTCGGCGACGACGTTGCCGATCAGGCGCGGCGCGGCCGGTCCCGGGTGCTCTGTCCAGAGATCGAGGACGCCGAGCCCCTCGAGCTGCGCGCCCGTCGATTCGCGGTAGTACTTGCCGAAGAGCTGGTAGCCGCCGCAGACCGCAAGCGTAACCACGCCCGCCGCGACGGCTTCGTGCAAAGCGGCGCCTTTCGTCGTCCGCAGGTCGTCCGCGACGCGCCGCTGCTCGCGATCCTGGGCGCCGCCCATGAAGATCAGATCGTGCGCCGCCGGGTCGAGCGCGTCGCCAATGCCCAGCTCCGTGACCTCGACGGCGACGTCGCGGTCGCGGCAGCGCCGCGTCAGGCACAGGATGTTGCCGCGGTCGCCGTAGATGTTCATCAGCCGCGGGTACAAATGCGCGATACGGAGCTCCACGGCGCTCATGCGTCCTTCCAGAACGGCACCCGGTGGCCTCGCTGCGCTAGCAGCTCGCGCACCTCGAGCATTGCCGTATACGTCGGGATGACGTAGAGCGTCTCGCCCGCCGGCGTGCGGCCAAGCGCGTGATCGAGCGCGCGCGAAGCGTCGCGGATGACGTCGGGCGCGTCCGCGAAGCCGGCGTACTTCAGCCGCAGCGCCAGCTCCTCGGCGCGCGTTCCGGACACGATAACGTGCGGCGACCGCTGCGCCAGCAGCTCGTAGTCGGTATCCCAGATCCAGGAGATGTCGCAGCCGTCCTGAACGCCGTCGTTGAGTAAGAGCAGCAGGTGAAGCGGGCGCGTCGCGTCCTGCGCGGCGACCAGTCGCAGCACCTGGTTCATGCCGGTCGGGTTCTTGCCGAGCAGCACGAGCACCGAGCGGCCGTCGACATCGAAGCGCTCCTGCCGGCCAAACGCGGCCTTGAACGACGACAGCGCTCGTTCAGTCGCGGGCGGATCGAAGCCGAGGGCGAGCGCCGCAGCCGCAGCGGCAAGCGCGTTCGCGGCGTTGTAGAGACCGGCGAGCGGCAGCTCGACGTGTAGCTCCCCGCCTCGTGCTGCGATCGTTATCTTCGTTGAAGCAGGGGCGAGCTCAACGCAGGCAGCGGAGACGTCGGGCGGCCGCCGCGCGTTGCCGCAGGAGGGACAGCGCCAGTGACCGACGTGCCCGAAGAACGCGGCCGTGTACGAAAGCTCTTCGCCGCAGGAGAGACAGAAGCGGTAGTCGGACGCGTGCTCGAGCTGCTCGGTGGCGGCGCGCGTGTCGTCTATACCGAACATGATCACGGGGCAGGGCGCGTTCCGCGCGAGTGATGCGACCGCCGGGTCGTCGGCGTTGAGGACGAGCGTCGTCTCGCGGGTTAGCGTGGCGATCGAGCTGCGCCAGAGAGCCGCCACGGTATCGACCTCGCCGTAGCGGTCGAGCTGGTCGCGAAAGAGGTTGGTGAACACGATGACGCGCGGGCGGAGCGCGCGGACGGCCTCCGGCACCGTCGCCTCGTCGACCTCGAAGACGCCGAGGCGTTGCGACGCGTCGTGAATGCGGCCGAGCAGGCCGGTGGCATCGATGAGCGAGCCGGCGACGCCGCGCATCAGGTTCGAGCCGCTGGCGTTCGCGAGCGGGCGGACGCCGGCTTCCGACGCGATCGCGGCGAGCATGCGTGCCGTCGTCGTCTTGCCGTTCGTGCCGGTGACGGCCACCGCTCCGTAGCCGAGCTGTCCGGCGAGCTGCGCGGCGATCTCTGGATCGATCTGCTGAGCGACGAGGCCACCGACCGCGGTGCCGCCGCCGCGTCGGAGCGCGCGGCTGGCCGCGCCGGCGATCCGACCGGCGGTGACGGCGGCGAGCGCGCGAGGGTTCACGGACGCAGGATAGCGAGAATCAGGCGTCTACGACGCGGAAGGCCGGGTGCCGCGGCGCGATGCGCTCGATGTCGGCGTCGGGCGAGTCGGCCTGCACGCCAAACTCCCGCTGGACCATCCCCGGCATTTTCTTCAGATACGAGCGGATGATCGGCGCGCGCTCCGCGTCAGGCACTTCGACAAGTCGCACCGGCTTCGAGCGCCCGTGCTTCAACGACGCCTCGCCGCCCGCAGCCCGCACGTTGAGGACCCACTCCGTTGTGCCGCGCGGCGCCACCAGGTAGCGGGCGCCTTCGTGCTCAACATACGTCACGACGTTCGACCGAAGCTTGCCCGACTTCCGCCCGCGCACTCGCAGCGCCACGGTGTCGCGCGGCGACAGGCCGATGGAGGCGAACTGCCTCATCGTCGAGTTGATGAACTTCGCCATGGCTGTCGGCTTGTTGTAGTAGGGGGCCATATCGCCGCTAGTTTAGCGGATCGGCCGGAAGCCGCGTAGCCAAGCTCACCTCCCCCGTCGGGACGAACCGCTCAGGGTCGGTCTGAAACTCCCAGCTACAGCCCCGGGAACAAAAGTAATACGCCTGATCGGCGTGCCGTAGCGACGCTCGCGCCTCATCGGTCTCAATGGTCATGCCGCATACCGGGTCGGTAGCCAGACGGCCCACGTCTTTGAAGCGACCGTCCTCGAGCCAGAGGACGCGGTCCGCTACCTCCCGGATGCGCTGGTCGTGGCTGACTACGATCACGGCGCGGTCGCCCTTCTTGGCAATGTCCTGGAGCAGGTACATCACGTCGCGGCCGTGCTTGGAGTCCAAGTTGGCCGTCGGCTCGTCGGCCAGGAGGAGAGCCGGCTCATTCACCAGCGACCGCGCGATTGACACGCGTTGCTTCTCCCCGCCTGAGAGGTCGCGGCTACGGAAGCCCAGGCGCTCGCCCAGGCCGCGAGCGATTAAGATCGCACGGGCACGGTCGCGCGCCTGCCGGCCCTTGATGCCGGCGATGTTGAGCGGCAGCTCCACGTTCTCCTGCACGGTGAGCGATTCCCAGAGATTGAAGGACTGAAAGATGAACCCGACGCTCTTGCGCCGTATCGGCGCGAGCTGAGCTTCGCTCATCTTCGTTATGTCGAGGCCGTTGATCGCGACCGAGCCGGAGGTAGGCCGGAGCAGACCGCCGATCATGGTGAGCAGCGTTGTCTTTCCGGAGCCGGACGGTCCCATGATCAGGACAAGCTCCCCACAACAGACGGTCAGGTCAACATTGTCGACGGCACGCACGGCGCGGTCGCCTTCACCGAACACCTTGGTGAGGCCGCGGACGCCCAGGATCTCCGGCCCTTCCATCGTCATGCCTTGAACACCATTGCCGGGTCGATGCTGTTGATCCGGCGCACGGGAACGAACGAAGCCAGGATCGCCATGAGAATGGCGGCCAACAGGACGCCCAGAACGTCGCCGGGCTGGAAGTCCGTCGCGAAATCCGGAACAAGCTCGGCCGCCAGCCACGCCACACCGACGGCCGCGCCCAGACCGACGACAAACCCCGCGGTGGTGAGCATCGCGCTCTGCGAGAGCACAATTCGATAGAGAAAGCCGGGCGAACCGCCTACGGCTTTCATCACCCCGTACTCGCGGCTGCGCTCGATGGTGGCCGTGTAGATCGTCAGTCCGACGACAGCCGCTCCGACAACGAAGCCGATGGCGAGCAGAATAGTGATGATGGGCAGAAAGCTCTCGTTGATCTCCTTGCGGACCGATTCCGCGAATCCGTCCGGGGTGAACACGGACACGGCCGCGTTGCGAACCGGGATCGCCGCGGCGACGTCCTTCGGGTCGGCCCCCGGCGAGACGATCACCATCGCGTAGTTCACAATGTCGCGGACACCGAAGGCGCGCTCGGCATCACCGAAGTTCATGAACACGAATTGCTGAAACGATTCACCGCCGGCGGAACGCACGTGATCGATGACCAAGCGTTCGCCGCCGACGACAACGTCGTCACCGGCGTTGAGGCCGGCCTTACGGCTCAGCGTACTATCGATGACCACGCGCCCGGGCGCCGGTACGTAGTTCCCTCGCACCTCGTCTGAGAGCGGCAGGGATTCCGGTATGGCGAGCGCCATGAACCGGGCTGATGCCGTGTCGCTTCCGGCGTCGAACTCCATCTGGCGCGAAAGCACGGGAATCGTTGCCGCAACGCCCGGCGTCTGGCCGACGCCGGCGATCCGTTCCGAGTCGAGGAGCGAGAGTGAATGAAACGGGTCCGTTGTCCCCTGCTGCACGACCCACAGATCGCCGGGCAGGTCGCTAAAGGTCTGGCCTGAGCGGCTGAAGCCCCGGTAGAGCGCGAGCACGATCAGGATCAGCAGAACGGCAAAGCCAACCCCGGCCACCGAAATCGCGAAGCGGGCCTTCTCAGAGAATAGGTTACGACGTGCGACGGGAACGGTCATGGGACCTCAGCTCAGGTCGTGGCGGAGCTGCTCGAACTGCTCCTTCGTCATCTCACCGCGGGCGTAGCGCCGCCTGGCGATCTCCAGGGGGCTGTCGTCATCCCGGCGACCGCCGCCCAAGCGGATGGCTCCCCAAACGACGAGCCAGATGATCGCTCCCCAGAAGATCAGCATCCAGATGGCGCCGAAGAGCATCCACCAGCCCATTCCTTCATGTGCACCCCACATCATGTCCCTCCTCTTCTCGTCAGCCTGCGACCCTTCTCTTCACGCGGGGAATGACCACAGGCATTAGGATGATCATCGAAAGTACGAACACCCAGACGGCGCCGCCGAGACGGGGCACCCACCCGTAGTCTCCCGTGAGCACGGTGACCAGCAGGAAGGTGGTGGCGGCGCCGAGAGAAACGCCGGCATAGATGGTGGCGCTGATGATGGCGGCCCGGTGTGTCGTCGGCATGCCCGTCTCCTCTACGAACCCCCGCCCGCCGGCGCTGGAACGCGCTCCGAGGCGACAGGCTGCTCCGGCGCCCCCGGACCGCCGCCGCGCCGCACACGAGGCCGCCACCCGCGCATCGCGATCGAGTTCAGCGTGACGGAAAGCGAGCTGAGCGCCATCAGCATGGCGGCCAGCTCCGGACTTACCACCTGGTGGATGAACGGGTAGAGAAGCCCCGCGGCGATCGGGATGGTCAGCGTGTTGTAGCCGAAGGCCCAGGTCAGGTTTTGGCGCACCCGCCGCATCGTGAACTTCGCCGTCTGGACCGCGGCCACCACGTCCAGCAGGTCGTCTTTCACCAGGATGACCTGCCCCGTCTCTTTCGCCACGTCCGTGCCGGCGCCCATCGCGATGCCGACGTCGGCCTGGGCGAGCGCCGGCGCGTCGTTGATGCCGTCACCGACCATGGCGACGCGCCGTCCCTCGTCCTGCAGGCGCTTCACCTCGGCCGCTTTGTCCTGCGGCAGCACCTCGGCCAGCACCCGGTCGATGCCGAGCTGGCGCGCGATCGCATCGGCAGTGCGCCGGTTGTCGCCGGTGATCATCACCACTTCGATGGCCATGCGGCGCAGCTCCTGCACCGCCTGGGTGGACGAGGGCTTGAGCGTGTCGGCGACGGCGACGATGCCGGCGGCACGGCCGTCGACCGCCAGGAACATCGCCGTCTTGCCTTCGTGCTCGAGGCGCTCCGCTTCCGGAGCGAGCTCGCCCAGTTCGATTGTGCGGTCGGCCAGCAGCTTGCGGTTTCCGAGCAGGAGGGCCCGGCCCTCGTGCTCCGCTTCCGCGCCGTGACCGGGGATGGCGTTGAACGATTCGGCGTCGGCGACGCTCAGGCCGCGCTCGCGCGCGCCGCGCACGATCGCCTCGCCCAGCGGGTGCTCGGAGTTCTTGTCGACGACGGCGGCGAGGCGCAGCACCTCGTCGCGGTTGCCGTCGAGGGCGATGACGTCGGTCACCGACGGCTCACCTTTGGTGAGCGTGCCGGTCTTGTCGAAGATGATCGTCTGCAGCTTGGAGGTGGCTTCGATCGCGTCGGCACCCTTGAAGAGGATGCCGCTCTCGGCGCCGATGCCGGAGCCACCCATGATCGCGGCCGGTGTCGCCAGGCCGACGGCGCACGGGCAAGAGATGATCAGCACGGCCACGCTCATCAGCAGCGCGAAGCCGAAGACGCCGACTTCGGTGAGGCGGTAGGGGCTCATGATCAGGCGGCTGCCGGGCTCGAACCAGAGGCTGAAGCCGGCGAAGAACCAGAACAAGAAGACCGCCAGCGCCAGCGCGTGGACGCCCAGGATGAAGTGGCCCGCCACGCTGTCGGCCAGCTTCTGGATCGGCGCCTTCGTCGCCTGCGCGTCCTCGACCAGTCTGATAATCTGCGCCAGCGCCGTCTCCCTACCGACCTGCGTCGCGCGGAAACGGAACGCGCCAGTCTTGTTGATCGTGCCACCGATCACGGTGTCGCCCGTCTGCTTCTCGACAGGCAGGCTCTCGCCCGTGATCATCGATTCGTCGACCGCGGAGTAGCCTTCCAGCACCGTGCCGTCGACGGGGATCGACTCGCCGGGGCGAACGAGACAGATGTCGCCCACCTCCACCTCGTCGGCCGGGATCTCCTCCTCGCGGCCGTCGCGAAGGACTCGGGCGATCTTCGGCTGTAGGCGCATCAGCTTGCGGATCGCCTCCGACGTGCGACCGCGCGTGAGCGCCTCCAGGTAGCGGCCGAGGACGATGAACCAGGTGAGGAGTGCGGCCGACTCGTAGAACGTGGCGTCGCGGCCGCCGAAACCGGCGTCCGGCCAGAACGTGTTGATCACCGCGATCGTGTAGGCCGCCCCAATACCGGTTGCGTACAGCAGGTTCATGTCGGTCAGGCCGCGGCGCAGCCCGTTCCAGCTATGGACGAAGAACTGGCGGGCCGGCCCGGCCACGACCGGCGTGGTGAGGGCGAACAGGAAGTACTTGTTGCCGAGGAACGCGGGCAGGAAGTCGGCCAGGATCCAGTAGCCGCGGAAGGTGCCGATCATGATGACCAGACCCAGGGGCGTGGCCCAAGCCAGGTTGATGAGCTGGGCGCGGATCTCGTGCTGGCGGGCCTGCCGCTCTTGATCGAGGCCGCTGTCGCCCGTCCCCTTATCAGAGACCTGGTAGCCCAGCTCCCGGATGGTGCGCTTGATCTGCGCTGCCGACGTGAGCGAGCCTGCAAACTCGACCGTCGCCGAATCGGTCGCCGGCGTGACGCTGACGCGAACGACGCCGGGGAGCGCGCCTACGGCCTTCTCGATGATCTCCTGGCAGTGGCTGCCCATCATGCCGAGCACGAGCAGCTCGAGCCGTTCCCAGGGCACCTGATAGCCGATGCCGCGCACCGCCTCCTCGACGGCCGGAAGCGAGAGCCGATCGGGCTGGCACACGAGGGCGGCGTTGGCGGCGGCGAGGTTCGCCTGGGCCTCCTCGACACCGTCCACCCCGCTGAGCACCTTCTCCACCTTGCTCACGCAGGCGGCGCAATGCATGCCGCTGACCGGGATGGTGATCCGTTGTTGGGTGGTCGTGGTTGCTTGTGAGGCCATGTCTTGTCCTTACGTGTGATATTTGTGAATCGCTGCGTGGCCGAGACCGCGGCTGATGAGCGCGTAGTTCACCGGCCAGGTCACCGCGAACGCGATGGCGAGCGCGCCGGCCAAGCTTCCCCAGAAGAGCGTGTCGGCCAGACCTGCCTTCATGGCGCCGGGGATGAGGAGAATCGTCGCGTTATCGATCAGCTCCATCACGACGATAGATATCGTATCGGTTGCGATGGCGGCGCCAATGGCCGGTGCCAACCCGAAGCCGGCGCGCAGGAGCGGTCGCATCGCCAGACTGTAACCGAAGAAGAAGGCCAGGGCGATGGCGATCAGGATGGACGGCAGGTTGGACAGGCCGAGCGCTGTCGCGATCGCTAAGCCGGCCACCTCGCCGATAGCACAGCCAGTCAAGCAATGTGTCGTCGCGCTGAACGCGATCCGCCAGCAGCGCTCGCAGCGCTGCGTCTCGCGCTGCGTGGGCGCATGCTCGGTTGCGTGCCGGGCATGGGAGGCGTGGTCCACGTCCATCACTTGTTCGCCAGCTCGTAGAGCTGGAGCAGCTCGTCGACGACCTGATCGTCGCGGCCCTCACGGATGCCCTCGATGACGCATGAGTGCAGATGCGCGTCGAGCAGGAGCCCCTCCATCTTCTCGATGGCACGTCGCACCGCATACGTCTGCTTCAGGATATCGACGCAGTACTTGTCCTCTTCGATCATGCGCCGGATGCCTGCGAGGTGGCCCTCGATGTAGTTGAGGCGCTTGATCACGGTCTGGCGGTCGGCTTGCATATGGACACTCCCTACCCCCTGGGTGGGGGTCTGCCTGTAGCATAGCGCGGGCGGCGCAGGCTGTCAACCACCTCCCTCACCTCTTGGTCCCCTCTCCCTCCCCGAGGGAGAGGGGTAACGCGTTCGCGGAGGGGGTGGGGCGAGGGAGTTCGCGGACGGGCGATGTGTTCGCGATCCTGGGGTTGGAGAGCTGACGCTCCGTCCCTATCGATCCTCCACTATCGCGCAGCCGCAGCTTCGATTGAGGCAACGCACGCGCTTTTGTTACGTTTAGTAGGAAGGATGGGTTGGTTTTCGCGCAACGGCCACGATAGCGATCCGACGCTGGTGCTCAGCGGCGGCGGCTCCATGGGGGCACTCCAGGCCGGGATCCTGGTGGTCCTCGTCCGCAAGGGCTTCCGGCCGAAGCGGATCGTCGGCACCAGCGTGGGGGCGCTCAACGGGGCCTTCCTCGCGTTCCACCCGACGCCGGACGGCGCGCAAGAGCTCGTCGAGATCTGGCGCGGGCTGGAGAAGGAGCGCTACCTGCGCATCAACCCGGTGAGCATCGCCTACCGGCTCGCGTCGCGCCAGACATACCTCTTCCGCAACGACTTCCTCCACGAGCTGATCGCGGCCCACACGGTGACGGACGACTTCGCGGCGACAGCCGTTCCCTTCTACGTGGCGGCGACCAACCTCTACACCGGTCGCAAGCAGGTCTTCAGCGAAGGGCCGGTCTCGCAGGCGGTGCTCGCCTCCACGGCGATACCCGGCGTCTTCGAGCCCTACCGGATCGACGGCCAGGCCTACATCGACGGCGGCGTGGTGGCGAACCTCGATCTCGAGACCGCTGTCGCGCTCGGCTCACGTGAGATCCTGGCGATCGACCTGTCCCACTGCTTCGAGCTGCCGGCGCCCCAGAGCGTGGCCGGCGTCATTACGCGCACCGTAGACATCGTCATGCGCGACCGCGTCCAGCGCGACATGGCCACGCTGGGCCGCAAAGCGAAGATCACGCTGCTCCAGCCTGAAGTCGAGCACGGCCCCGGCGTCGGCGACTTCCGCAACGTGATGCGCCTGCTGGACGAAGGCATCGCCATGGGCGAGCGCTTCGTCACCCACTGCTTCGACGCCAAGGGCCGGCTGCGTCCTGGTAGCTTCGTCGAGCGCGCTGAGGAGATTCCGGCCGCTCCGGTCAGGCCGGCCACGCCGTGGTTCCGCGGACGCCCCCAGGGCATGACGCAGCAAGAAGTCTGAGACTCTCCTCAACCGACAGTCTGTGGTATCTGTGTTATCTGTGGCTCGTCGCGGCCACCGGCAGGTCGATCTTGTGGCGGCGGACTTCGGCCATGATGCGCTGGGCCGTGCCTTCGTCCGGCTCGCAGAGCGGCAGCCGGTAACCGCCCACCGGGAAGCCGAGCTGGTTCAGCGCGTACTTCACGGGGATCGGGTTGCTGGTCAGGAAGAGCGCCTCGATCAAGGGCAGCAGCCGCTCATGCGTGCGGTGCGCGTCCTCGAGCCGGCCGGCGAGGGCGTCGTCGAGCATCGACTTGAGCTGGCGGCCTACAAGGTGCGAGATAACGCTGATCGCGCCGTAGCCGCCCAGCTCCAGGACGGTGATGTTGTCTTCGTCGGCGCCGGACCAGACGCGGAAGCCGCTGCGCGCTTCTCGGATCACCGTTCCGATCTGCTCGTAGTCGCTGCTCGCTTCCTTCACACCCGCGGTGTTCTCGATCTGCGAGAGGCGCACCATCGTTTCGGCGGTCATGTTGACGCCGGTGCGGGCTTTGATGTTGTACATGATGAGCGGCAGCGGCGTGGCCTCAGCGATCGCCGCGAAGTGGCGGTAGAGCCCTTCCTGCGGCGGCTTGTTATAGTACGGCGTGACGGCGAGCACCGCGTCGACCCCGGTGTTCGACGCCTCGCGGGTGAACTCGACGCTTTCGGCCGTGTTATACGTGCCGGTGCCCGCGATCACGGCGCCTCGCTCCCCGACAGCCGACTTGACGTCTGAGAACAGCCGCAGCTTCTCGTCGTGCGTCAGCGTGGGCGACTCGCCCGTCGTGCCGGCGACGAGCACGCCGTCGCTCCCCGAGTCCAGCAGCGCGACCGCCAGCCGGCGCGCAGCATCGTAGTCGACGGCGCCGTCCGGCGTGAACGGCGTGACCATGGCGGTGATGAGACGTCCGATGTCAGTCATCACGTTGTGGACAGAGTATAGCAAGGAGGCCATGGCCCGAAGCCCGAGGTTCGAAACGCGACCCCGCTGCCGTCACCGGAGCGGGCCGAAAACCAATCCGAATTGTTTTTCGCGTTTTTATTTTTTTCACTCCTACGCAGATACGAATTTCGGGGCCATTTTGGCGATCTTTTTTGCACGCGTTTCAGGCGCGTGCCGGGCAGCAAGGCAGGCAATGGGGGCGCACGCCAAGATTGCGCGGGAGGCTAACAACTGTGCATCGCACGGCGAGCTGGTCATGGCGCCATGATGGTACGGGGGAGCGGAAATAGCTCCAAGCGGCGGACGGCACTCTTGGTCAGCAGACCCCTGCCGCGAGCCCGGCTAGACCAGCCCTCTACAGACGAGTTGCTCCGCCATCTGGAGGGCGTCTTCGCTCACCCCTGGCTACCGCCTTCCCCTCTCCCTCAGGGAGAGGGGACCGAGGGGTGAGGGTGGTTCGAACTTCGAACCTCGAGCTTCGAGCTTCGAGCCCCTTAGATGACCCGACTCATCGGCGTGGGCTAGATCAGTCCCCTACACACCAGCTGCTCGGCGATCTGCAGCGCGTTCAGGGCGGCGCCCTTGCGCAGGTTGTCGCAGACGACCCAGTAGACCAGACCCCTCGGATGCGACGAGTCGCTGCGGATGCGGCCGACGAAGACTTCATCGCGGCCGGATGCGGTGCGCGGCTGAGGGTAGAGGCTGATGCTCGGGTCGTCCTGGACGATGACGCCGGGCGCTTCGCGCATCAGGTCGGCGAAGTCGTCCGGGTCCATCTGACGGCTCAGCTCCACGTGGACGGCCGCGCTGTGCGAAACGTAGACGGGCACTCGCACGCAGGTTGCCGAGAGCGGCAGCTCCGGCTCGTGCATGATCTTGCGCGTCTCGGCGGTCATCTTCCACTCTTCGCTCGTGTAGCCGTCGTCCTTGAACGAACCGATCTCGGGCAGCAGGTTGTGCGCGATCTCGTGCGGGTACACGTGCGGCGCGACACGCTGGTTCTCGAGCAGCTTGCGCGTCTGTTCGGTCAGCTCCTTGACCGCCTCGCGGCCCGTCCCGGAGACCGACTGGTACGTCGCGGCGATGACGCGCCTGATCGGGTTGACGCGGTGGAGCGGCCAGAGCGTCATGACCAGCGGCGTCGTCGAGCAGTTCGGGATGGCGAGGATGCCCTTGTGCTTCGCCACGTCGTCGCCGTTCACCTCCGGCACAACGAGCGGCACGTCCGGGTCCTGGCGCCAGACCGCGCTATCGTCGATCGCGACCGCGCCGGCCTTCACCGCGATCGGGGCCAGCTGGCGCGAGACGTCGTCGGTGGCCGAGATGAAGACGATGTCCGCGCCGGAGAGCGTCTTCGGCGTCGCCTCCTGTACCTCGATGTCGCGCTCGCCGAACTGGATGCGCTTGCCAACGGAGCGCTTGCTGGCGAAGAGGCGCAGGTTCTTCAGCGGGAAGCGGCGGTGTTCAAGGATACGCAGGAACTCCTGGCCGACGACGCCGGTCGCGCCGATGACGGCGACGTTGTAGAGCTTCTTGGACTGCGCTTCGACCATCAGGACGTTCCTCGAGAAGTTAGAAGCCCTTCCTAAGACGGGGTCTGTTCATCTTAATTGGTCGACAGAGAAGAACACAATCTGTACCCGCCGGCCTCACGTCGAGTTCCGGCCTAGCTACGAACTTCCAACAGGCACGCCGCTTCCCTGACGATTCGGCGGTGGTCGCGCACCAGCAGGTCCCTCGTGCGCGCGATGCGGCGCAGTTGGGCCTTCGATAGGAGACCGGCATCGGCCCAGGCGGCCACGTCGTCCTCATCCTCGACCTGTACTGTGCCGTCAGGCGCCACCCAGATGTCGAGCAGGAGATCGAGGTACGAGATCTCCGTTGCGCTGACCCGACACTCCTCCAGCACATCGAAGCGGTGGGCGATCAGGCGGTCGCCGGGGCCGAGCATACGGTAGAGCGAGTAGGATCGCCGCGGCCAGAAGAAGCCGTAGGTCCGGCTGCCACGCGGGAAGTGGAAGCCGCCGGCGGAGCGCCGACGCCAGTGGCGGAAGAGCACGATCGCCACCTGCGGCCGTAGCGCCAGCAGCTCGCATTCGTAGCGATGCGCGGAGCCGTCCGCGTGGCGCTTGACTTCGGTAATGCGCTGCGGCATGCGATCTTCGATCCGATGGTATACTTCGACGCCAGTCTAACGACACACATCACGGGAGGACGCCATGGCCGGGTATGAAACGATCGTCTACCAGAAGGAAGGGCGGCTCGCGCTGATCACGATCAACCGGCCGGAACGCATGAACGCGATCGATGCCCAGACGAGCTCCGAGCTGCAGCAGGCGTTCACCGACTTTCGCGACAACGACGACCTCTGGGTGGCGATCCTCACCGGCGCGGGCGACAAGGCGTTCTCGACCGGCAACGATCTGATCGCGATGTCCGAAGCTATGTCCGGCAAGAACCCGGCGGCGATGCAGTTCCGCGCGCCCTTCGGCGGGATCACGCGCAACTTCGAGTGCTGGAAGCCGATCATCGCGGCGATCAACGGCTACTGCCTGGCCGGCGGGCTGGAGATCTCGCTCTGCTGCGACATCCGCGTCGCGGCGGAGCACGCGCAGTTCGGCGTGCCGGAGGTGACGCGCGCGATCATCCCGGCCGCCGGCGGCACGCAGCGGCTGCCTCGGTTTCTGCCGCGCGCGATCGCGATGGAGCTGCTGCTCACCGGCGCCCGCTTCGACGCGCAGTGGGCGCTGCGCTACGGGCTGGTCAACTACGTCGTGCCGGCCGACGAGGTCATGCCCAAAGCGCGCGCAATCGCCGAGGCGATCTGCAAGAACGGCCCGCTCGCCGTCCGCGCGGCGAAGGAGTCGGCGCTGCGCGGGATCGAGCTGTCGATCTTGGACGGGCTAAAGCAGGAGACTGAGTTCTCGGCGAAGGTGCTTGCCAGCGAAGACGCGCGCGAGGGGCCGCTCGCCTTCGCGCAGAAGCGCAAGGCAGAGTACAAGGGGCGCTAAGGCGTCTGCGGCGGGATCCTGAAGATGCCCTGCCTGTTCGAGTAGTAGATCAAACCGTCGTTGCCGATCTCCACGTTGAACATGCAGTCATTGTTCACAACGGTCTCCTGCGTCACCTGGTCCTGGTTCGGACCACCGAGCTGCAGGAGCACCAGCGCGTGCGGGTTGAACTCGCAGACGAGTAGCCCCGCGCCGAGCTGGGGGTAGTGGTCGCCCGTTAGGAAGGCAACGCCCGCCGGCGCCACGTTGGAGCCGAACTCTTCCGGCTTCTGGCCGGGCTGGGCGAACAGGTGGATCGGGTCCCTACCGCCCAGACCCAGGCACGACTGCACGTCGGCGGGAGGCAGCGACCCCGGCACGCCGTAGTCCTGGCCGGGCTCGATCAGGTTGAGCTCGTCGCAGTTACCGGGTCCGTTGTCGGGCGCGTAGATCTTACCGGTCTGCGGATCGAAGGCGAAGTCGAACGGGTTGCGGAAGCCGTACGCGAAGGTGCGCGCGTCGGCGCCGGGCTGCGCCGCCAGCGGGTTGTCGGGAGCAGCCGAGCCATCGGCCTTGTTCAGACGCAGGATCTTACCCAAGGGCGCGCTGAGCCCCGCGGCCACGTCCGGTTGCTCGAAGTTGCCGACGCTGACGTAGAGGTAGCCGTCCGGGCCGAAGTGCAGGTTGCCCGCGACGTGCGCGCAGGTCTGCGGGTTCGTCTCCGGCAGGTCGAGCAGTACCGTCGGGCCGGCGCCCTGGCCGTTCACGTCGGTGTAGCGGACGATCGCCGGCTTGCCTACATCGGCGTTGCCTGCGACGGGCCGGACGGCGTAGACGTAGACATAGTGATTGCTCGCGAAGTCCGGATCGACGGCGATGCCGATCAGGCCGCATTCGTCGCCGTAGTGGATATCAAGCGTTGCGAACACCTGCCCGGCCGTCGAAACGGCGGTCACGCCCGCGAGGCGGATGTTGGTCGTCTCGTCCGTGTGGTACGTGTAGGCGCTGGCGCTGCCCGGCACACGCAGCACCACTTCGTAGCCCGGCGTGATCACCTCCGCGCACGCCTCGTTCACGCCGGCAGCCCCCAGGCAGCTGTCCGGCCACTGCATCGCCGTGACCGAGACGGCGGTGATGCTCTCGGCCTGCGTGTCGGCCCGGCGGGCCAGGTCCTGGCGCGCAGCGAGCACGGGCGGCAGCGCGAGCTGTTCGGGAGACACCGTGGATCCGGCGAGCTGCACGACCATGATCTCGCCCGTCGTGCGCTCGGTGTAGAAGATGCGGCCATCCGGCGCGAAGGCGAACGCGACCGGCTCGGAGCCGCTCACGACCAGATCGCCCCGGCCCTGTTCGCCCGGCGTCTCGGACGCTAAGGGCGTGCCCGTCGCGGAGGGCGCTGTGGTACCGCCACCACCACAGGCGAGGATTAGCGTGCCGAGACAGAGAAGCAAGGCGGCAGCTGCGGTCTTCGCGGCGATCCCCACAACGGCTGAAGTATCGCAGAGCCATGGCGCCGCGGCCAATGGCGCTCGCTGCCATCGGGATGGCGCTGACGTTCCTCGTTGGTTGGGGGCTATGCAGGCGCGGATAGGACTATCCCCGCAGCAGTTGCGCCCCGACAGGCCGCCACGCGGCGCGCCGGTTGCGCCGCACATCGCCGACAGAGATAATGGGTCGGAGTGTATGGACACTGACGATAGCCGGTTAGGAAGCAGGACGGCGGCGAGGTCGCGCGGCGAAGAGTCGCGATCCAGCGGCCCCGAAGGCTCCATGGTGTAGAGCGTCCGGCGCTCTCGCCTGGGCCTCGGCGTTGGAGAGCGACGCCGAGGCCTTTTTCGTGCCCCGCCGGGCCGTCGAGAGGAGGGCGAGATGTCGACGCGCTACGAATCCGCTCCGGTCAGCGAGAAGATCCGCGAACTCCTCGAGAGCGATAAGCGCGACGCCCTGGCGCAGCTCATCGCCGAGCTGCATCCCGCCGACCGGGCGGAGCTCTACATAGAGCTTGCCCCTACCGAGCAGGAAGCCTTCCTGGCGGCGCTCCACGCCGAACAGCTCGCCCACCTCTTCGAGTCGCTCGATCAAGAAGACCGGTCCGACGCGGCCCAGCGAATACCGCGAACGCTGCTGCCGAGCGTCCTGGACGAGATGACCGACGACGATGCGGCGGACGTGCTGCAGTCCTTCTCGCCGGAGGACGCCCAGGGGATCCTGGCGGGCATGAAGACGGCGTCGAGCATCGCGCCGCTGCTCGCGTACGCCTCCGACAGCGCGGGCGGGCTGATGACGCCCGGCTACGTGGCGCTGCGCCCGAACATGAGCGCGGCCGAAGCGATCGCGTACCTGCGCTCGGTGCACCCCACGGCGGAGCAGGCGTACTACCTGTACGTGCTGTCAGAAACGAGACGGCTGCTCGGCATCGTCAATCTGCGCGAGCTGATCGTCGCGGACCCAACCACGCCGGTTACCCAGCTCATGACGAGCGAGGTGATCTCGGTCCCGCCGGGGACCGACCAGGAGGAGTGCGCGCGCATCCTCCAGCGCTACCGGCTGCTGGCGCTGCCCGTCGTCGACGACGAAGGTGTGCTGCAGGGCATCATTACGGCCGACGACGTCATCGACGTGCTGGCCGAAGAGGCCACCGAGGACATGTACAGGATGGCGGGCGTGGACGTAAAGGAGTGGGTCTTCAGCCCGCTGCGCGAATCGATCGTGCGCCGGGTGCCGTGGCTGAGCTTCAACATGGCCTGGGCCTTCGCGGGCGCCGCGGTGATCTACGCGTTCCAGGGGACGCTGGAGAAGGTGGCCACGCTGGCGATCTTCATGCCGATGATCGCCGGCCAGGCCGGCAACGCCGGCATCCAGACAGCCACCATCATCGTCCGCTCGATGGCGCTGGGCGAGGTAGGAGTGGGCGACGCGCTGCGCGTGCTCACGAAGGAGTGGGCGCTGGGAACGACAAAGGGCGTCATCTTCGGCACGGCGCTGGGCATCATCGCCTGGCTCTGGACGGGCAACGAAGTCCTCGGCGCCGTCGCCGGCGTCGCGCTGTTTGCCAACATGCTGATCGCGGCGACCGCCGGCGTGCTCATCCCCATGACGATGAGCCGGATCGGCTTCGACCCGGCGACGATCGCCGGCGTCTTCGACACGATGCTGACCGACCTGATGGGCTTTCTTATCTACTTAGGCTTAGCCACGCTGCTGATCTCGCGTATTCAGTAGCAGGCCGGCGTTAGAACCAGCGACGCAGGCGGAAGAAGACCAGCATCCCTGCGGCGACGGCGGCCATGATGCCGAGCGCCAGGGCGTAGCCGTAGTACCAGCGCAACTCCGGCATGTGTTCGAAGTTCATCCCATAGATGCTGGCGACGAACGTCAGGGGCAAGAGGATCGTCGCGACGACCGACAGCGTCTTCATCACCTCGTTCATGCGGTTGTTCACCGAGCTGAGGTACGTATTGAGCACCCCGTCGGCGAGATCGCGCACCGACTCCATAAGTTGCTCAACGCGCACGACGTGGTCATAGATGTCGCGGTAGTAGATGTTCGTCTCCGCGCGGACGACGTTTGGGAACTCACCGCGCGAGATGCGGTTCACCACGTCGCGCTGCGGAAGGATCATGCGACGCAGCCGCTGGACGTTGTGCTTGAGCAGCAAGATCTCTTGCAGTAACGACTGCTCGGGACGCGCCAGCACGCGCTCTTCGACAGCGGTCAGCGTATCGTCGAGCTGATCGACGGCCGGCTGGTACGCGTCGACGACCGCGTCGAGCAGCGCGTGCGCGAGGAAGTCAGCGCCGCGGGTCACCTCCGGGCCGTCGGCGTCGCAACGCCGGCGCACCTCATCGACGAAGGTGAGCGGCTGGCTGTGAAAGCTGACGACGTAGTTCGCGCCCAGAAAGAGATCGAGCTCGGTGGTTTCCAGCTCCTCCGTCGTCGATTTGTAGCTGATCGCCTGTGCGATGACGAAGATGTAGTCTCCGTAGTCGTCGGCCTTGGCCGGATCGACGTGGAGGTTGAAGCAGTCGTCGATGGCCAGCGGGTGGAAGGCGAAGACGGTGCTCAGGAAACCCGCCTCTTCGCGCGTAGCCGACTCCAGGTCGATCCAGAGGAGGCCCTGCTTGGACGCGATCGCCCCGCGCATGGCGTCTTCGGTCAGCGCGCTAGCCGTCTTGCCGTCGGGCGAGCGCAGGTAGGAGACGATCATGGCGAACCTCGCTACGAAGTATGCGGATCGAAGGACCTAGAACCAAGAACTCAGCACCGAACAGCCGTGCCCCGTCGGCTCCAGGATCTGGGTTCTTGGTCCTCGGTAGTGGGTCAGTTTGACAAACTAGAGCATCCGTGCTAGGGTTGCGTGCTGGTGTAGGGCCTGGCATCATTGAGACATGCCAAAGCGCTCAAGCAGACCACGCGACATCTCAACCAAGATCGTTGGCGAGGCCGTCGGAAATGAGTTGCCCGTTAAGAAGAATCCTCATGCGCAGGCGCTTGGCAAATTAGGTGGGAAGCGCGGCGGACCAGCAAGAGCTGCGAAATTGAGCAAGAAGCGACGGAGCGAGATCGCAAGGAAGGCCGCAGAGGCAAGATGGCGAAGGCCATAGTAAACGGTAAGACTAACGCATTGGTTGTAAAGCGAGCATCTCGCAACGGTGCTCGTGCTGCCGCCGCTCTCAAGACTACGAAGCGAGTTGGGAAACTCAAGCCGCGCGCGAAAGCCGCCGCGAAGAAGTACAAGCCGAGCATCTATCAGAGCGAAGCGATGCCGCAGATTTTGGTGGAAGCCGTCCACGACCTAGAGCGTGAGCTCAAGATGCCCGTCTGGTTGGTCACGCATGACATGATTGCGCGAAAGGGCATGGGGTTTGCTGTGTTCGGGAACTGGCACAGCGATCAATTCTTCCGACAGAGGGCAGCCCTGCCGCGCAACAAACCGGTTGCCGTCTTACTCCATTCCCCTGGCGGCTATGCGAACTGTGCCTATCAAATTGCGCGGCTACTGCATCGGCACTGTGGCGAGTTCAGCGTCGTTGTCCCACGTTGGGCAAAGAGTGCAGCGACCTTGTTTACGCTGGGGGCGAGCAAGGTGTACCTGGGTAGTTATGCGGAACTGGGGCCGTTGGATGCGCAATACGAAGACCCGGACAAGGAAGAGCGCACATCAGCTCTGGATGAGGTGCATTCTCTACAAAGACTGCATGCAGCCGCTCTCAGCGCCCTTGATGAGACCGTTCTGATGTTGGAGCTCCGAACCAAGAAGAAATATGGTAGCCTGCTACCCCACGCGACTCAGTTTGCGAGCGATTTCATGAGACCTCTGCTCGAAAAGGTAGACCCTGTTCATTACACGCAGAGGTCGAGAGACTTGAAGGTGGCAGAGGAGTACGCCATCAGACTTCTACGCAAGAACTATGATGAGGACGCCGCTAAGACCATCGCTCATGCTCTCGTGGAGGAATATCCTGACCACGTGTTCGTTATAGACAATGAGGAGGCTGGGTCAATAGGCTTCCGAACTGAAAGACCGCCGCAAGCTATCCAGCAGCTCTTAGATGTTTTTGTCGAGAATCTCAATGATAGAATACTCATAGGGCGACTAGTGGAGGCATGATCATGGAGACCCCCGTCAGAGGCTCTAAAGAGAAGCGCAGCAGCGTGCATGTAGAATCGGGCCGCCGAGGAACAAGGGACATTGTCGAAACAGCCATCAAAATGGCGCGAACCGGAATTACTTGGGATGAGGCCGCACGAGCGGCCCAAGCGGATGAGACGAACGACAACGAGAAAGACAAGTAATCTTCCGTGAAACTGCCCCTTCGGGGGCATTTTCTTATTGACAATGCTTGAACGGTCAGGCATAATAAGATCGTGAACATGGGCCGGTGAAAGTGCCAGCGCACATCCGGCGCACTGGTTGCAGCCCCAAGAGCCCGAAGCGCTCTCGGTAAGCTGACGTGAGACGAGGGGAGCACGGGTGGCGCTCCCCTCTGCTATCATCGACCCAATGAACACACCGCCCGCTATGATAGCTGCGCTTGTCATCGCAGCCTTCTTTGCCCTCTGGCCCGTACTGGGCCATGCCCCTTGGGAGGACACCCGTATCGTGACCCACACGGTAACGGTCGTGGCCACACCCGACCAATGCACAGTGCTTCGCACCCAGCTTGCTCAGGCGGTGACAGCAGGCGCACTCACTATCATCCGGCGCGAAGGCTTCAACAAGGGCTGCTGGAAGTAGCCGATTCAAACTGACCCACTACCCGGTCCTCTTCTCACTTGACATATGTGGCGCTGCGCCGCAAGATACGAGCGCCCCGTTGCTGGTGGGCACAAACACACGTCTCGAAAGGGAGGAACGTCTGCATGGCAGAGCAAGGTAAGGCTGCCGTCTTTTTGGGCCCGGGGAAGGGCTACGAGATGCGCGAGTTCGACATCCCGGACCCGGAGCCGGACGCGATCGTGATCAAGGTCTCGATGGGCGGGATCTGCGGCTCCGACCTGCATATCTGGCGCGGCGATTCGCCGGTCTTCGGCGCGATGGCCGGTAGCGTCGTCGGGCACGAGATGACCGGCCGCGTGCACAAGCTCGGCTCCAACATCTCGACCGATTCGCTCGGCCGGCCGCTCAAGGAGGGCGACCGCGTCTGCTACGCCTACTTCTATCCGTGCAACCGCTGCTACCAGTGCAACAAGGGCGAGTTCTCGGCCTGCCCGCAGAAGCTGCTGCGCATGGCCGGCGGCCCCAGCCCGTTCAACGGCGCGTACGCGGAGTACTACTACCTACGCGCCGGCCACTGGGTGTTCAACGTGCCCGACGAGCTGAGCGACGAGATGGTGACGCCGGTCAACTGCGCGCTCTCGCAGGTGACGTTCGGGCTGCGCAAGGCCGGCTTCCAGCTCGGCGATACGCTCGTCGTGCAGGGCGCGGGCGGACTGGGGCTGAACGCCTGCGGTGTCGCGAAGGAGATGGGCGCCGACCAGGTGATCGTGATCGACGGGCTGGCGGACCGTCTCACGCTGGCGAAGCAGTTCGGTGCAGACGAGACGATCAACATCAGCGACTTCCCGACGCCGGAGGCGCGCGTCCAGCGCGTGACGGAGCTGACGGGCGGCCGCGGCGCGGACGTCGTCGGCGAGTTCGTCGGCCTGCCGGCGGCCGTGCCGG
>JBIOYF010000164.1:0-3033 GCA_044870035.1 Dehalococcoidia bacterium | reverse complement strand
ACGCCGGTCGGGCGCGAGTGGCGAGTCCCTGCCGCGCTGTCGGCCGTCGTCGTCGCGCTGCTGGTCGCGGCCCTGCGGGAGGGCTCCTGGGCTGTGAGCATTCCTCTGTACGCTATGGTCGGCGTATCGGCGCTGGCGGTGACGGCACGTCTCGCCATCAATTTCGGCCTGGCCCGCGAGGTCGAGGAGCAGCGCGAGCGGATCGTCACCTGGCTGCTGGAACAACGCGGCCGGCCCGCGGCGTAAGCTACCCGCCTTGCGGCTCGCCCGTCGCGCGCACTAGAGTCTAGTCGATGACCAAGATCGTCGCCATCGGGGCCGGCAGCCACGTGTTCGGTGTCGAGCTGCTGCGCGACGTCTTCCAGATCGAGGAGCTGCGCGGCTGCGAGCTCGCGCTTGTCGATCTGGACGCCGACCGCCTGGCGCTCATGACCGGCCTCGCTCACCGCCTGGAGGAGGCGTCCGGCTGGCGAGTCGCGATCAGCGCGACGCAGGACCGCGCGGAAGCGCTGGCCGGCGCCGACTTCGTCGTTACGTCGATCGAGATCAACCGCGATGCGACATGGAAGCTCGATCACGAGATCTGCCTGCGCCACAGCATCCCATCCGTCCTGAGCGAAAACGGCGGGCCCGGCGGGCTCTCGCACACGCTGCGCACGGTGCCGGCGATGGTGGAGATCGGGCGTGACGTCGAGCGCCTGTGCCCGGATGCGCTCATGCTCAACTACACGAACCCGGAAGGCCGCGTCTGCCTCGCCATCCGGCGCTACACGTCCGCCCGCGCCGTCGGGCTCTGCCACGGCGTCGCCGGCACGATCCCGCCCGTCGCGGCGGCGTTGGGCCGCTTGCCGGCGGAGATCGACCTGCGCGCCGCCGGCGTGAACCACTTCACCTGGATGGTCAGCCTGACGGACACGGCGACCGGCGACGATCTCTACCCCGAGTTCGCCGAACGCGCGAGCGCGCTGCCGGACGACAAGTGGCTCCTTTGCAAGTACATCTTCGATCGCTTCGGCATCTTCCCGACGACCGGCGACAACCACGTCGGCGAGTACATCGGCTGGGCCGCCGGCCTGATCGGCACGAAAGGCTACGACTTTGAGAACTTCGCCTGGCTGCGAGGCGCCTCGAATGAGAACATTGAGCGGTGGGCGGCCGGCGAAAAGCCGGTCGATTCGCTCCTCGCTCAGCCCTCCCGGGAGGCGCGCTCCGGCCTCTCCTGCGGGGGCATCATCGCCGATGTCGTGGCGGGCCGGAGCGGGCGCAGGCCGTCGCTCATCCTGCCCAACGACGGCTACATCGACAACGTCAGCCCCGATGCGGTGATCGAGGTGCCCGGTGAGGTGGCCGACGGCACAGTGCGCGGCTTGCCCTGCGGTGCGTTGCCCGGGCCGGTGGCGGCGATGGTTCAGAACGAAGTGGAGATCCAGAAGCTCGCCGTGGACGCAGCGATGACCGGCTCGCGCGATCTGGCGCTCCAGGCGCTGCTGATCGACCCGGTCGTGGGCAGCGTCCGGCAAGCCGAGGACGTGCTGGACGATCTGCTCGCTTCTCATGCCGCCTACCTGCCGCGCTTCCCGAACGGGCGCTAGCTTCGGGCTGCTGGGAAATCAGATTCAGGCCGGATTGCACCCAGGAGCGGATGACGGTATATTCGAGCCGTGAGGTTTCTTCGCGTCGACCCCAGCTTTATCAAATGGCTCTACTTCGGGATGCACATCAAGCGCTGGCTTCTGCTGCTGCTGGCCGGCGTCGCGATCATGGGGCTGGGCTTCAGCTACTTCCTCCGCGAGGTGTATTTGTCGTACACCTTCCCCTCGTGGGTCTACTACCTCACGCTGCAGTTCGTGCCTCGCTACGTCCGGGGCGCGCTCTTCGTCACGTTCAGCACAACGATCATCCTGTACGCGGTCTGGAAGCTGAACCACTCGCTGCTTTCAGCCTTCATGCGGCCGGGCAAGAACGAGAGCCTGGTCAACATCATCTACAACCACCGCTATCTGCGGCGCGGCCCGAAGATCGTCGCGATTGGCGGCGGTACGGGCCTCTCGACGCTCCTACGCGGGCTCAAGCAGTACACCGGTAACCTGACGGCCGTCGTTACCGTTGCCGACGACGGCGGAAGCTCCGGCCGGTTGCGCCAGGAGCTGGGCTTGCCCCCACCGGGCGACCTGCGTAACTGCATCGCAGCGCTGGCGGACGCCGAGCCACTCATGACGAAGCTCTTTCAGTATCGCTTCAACGAAGGCACCGGGCTGGAGGGTCACAGCTTCGGCAACTTGTTCATCGCAGCGATGAGCTCGGTGACCGGCAACTTCGAAGACGCCGTGCGTGAGACGAGTCGCGTGCTGGCCGTTCGCGGGCAGATCCTGCCGTCCACGCTGGCGAACGTAACGCTCTCCGCGCTGACGGACGAGGACGATACGATCCACGGCGAATCCAAGATCACCGAGCGCGGCAGCCGGATCCGGCGCGTGTTCATCCACCCGGAGAACGCGCTGGCCAACCCCGACGCGATCCGGGCGATCCTGGCCGCCGACATGATCGTGATCGGCCCTGGCAGCCTGTACACCAGCGTGTTGCCGAACCTGCTTGTCGAGGGGATCAACAGGGCGATCGAAATGACCAAGGGACTCAAGGTGTACGTCTGTAACGTCGCCACGCAGCGCGGCGAGACCGACACGTTTACGGTCAGCGACCATTGCCGCGCGCTGTACGAGCACGTCCAGCACTCGCTGTTCAACTACGTCGTCGCGAACTCGAACATCGTCCAGGACGGGCTGCCGGAGGCCTGGCACGCAGAGCCGGTTCGCGTCGACGGCGACCGGGTGAACGGCTCCATCGTCATCCTGGCGGACGTCGTGAGCGAAGAGAACCGCTACCACCACGACACCGAGAAGCTGGCTGCCGCGCTGATGAACCTCTACTACCAGCGCCGCCAGACCGAGGTGAGTGCGCCGCAGCTCGCGCAACAACCAGAGCGACAGGAGGCGGCTGTCCTCTAGCCAGGAGCGGAAGCGTGAAGTTCGAAGA
>JBIOYF010000163.1:0-2228 GCA_044870035.1 Dehalococcoidia bacterium | reverse complement strand
GCGCACGAGCAGCAGCGTGGCGACGTTGGCGATCGCCACCAGAAGCACCAGCACCACCGCCGCTGCGAACAGCTTCACGGGTCGGTCGGCCCCACCGACGACGGCCTCGAGAAGCGGCTCCGGTGTGAGCAGGGCGGT
This sequence comes from Dehalococcoidia bacterium, assembly GCA_044870035.1. Lineage (GTDB taxonomy): Bacteria > Chloroflexota > Dehalococcoidia > DSTF01 > RBG-16-68-14 > JBBDXS01. The sequence continues at coordinate 2,090 of JBIOYF010000163.1, read as the reverse complement.
GCTGTCGTGCCAATCCGAATAGAGCGGCAGCAGACGGCGGCTGATCCCGGCGAGGTCGCGCCGCGCGTCGTCGATCGTGAGCCCGGCACGCAACCGAGCGATGCCGCGCAACCAGAACGGCCCGCGGCGCGTCGGGGGGCGCGGCTGCAGGGCCGGCCAGACACCGGCGTGCGCACCGGCCAGCTCGTTCACTCCGGCCGGCAGCACGCCGATCACCGCGTGGCTCACACCGTCGATCGTGACGGCGCGGCCCACGGCTGCGGCCGCGCCGCCGAGCGAGCGCTCGGCGAATCGGCGCGACACGACCACCACGGCCGGTGCGCCGGGGCCTTCGTCGCGCGCCTCGACCAGTCGGCCATGCGCCGGCTCAACACCGAGCGCCGCGAAGAAGCCCGGCGTCGCGCGGCCGACCTGGACGTGTTGGGGGCTCCCCGCGCCGGAGAGCGCTGCTTCGCTCCGCTGCACCACGCCGAAGGCATCGAAGGAGCGCTGCTGGTCACGGATCGCCTGGTAGTCGACGGTGGACAGCGCCCAAATGTTGGTGGGGGAGTTCTTCTCGACGATTTGGACCAGCCGTTCCGCGTTCGGGTAGGGCAGATCGGAGATCAGCACCGCGTCGACGACGCTGAAGATCGCTACGCTGGCCCCGATCCCCAGACCGAGCACCGCGACGACCGTCGCCGTGAAGCCCAGGTTGTGGCGCAGCGCGCGCAGGGCGTAGCGCACGTCGGCCACGAGTTCCTCGATGGGCAGCACGCCGCGGGCCTCACGGACGTCGTCCTTCACCCGTTCCAGCCCGCCGATCGCCGCCACCGCCTCGCGCCGGGCCGCGTCGGGGCTGGCGCCGGCGCGTACGCGCTCGGCCACGTCGCGATCGATGTGGAAGAGCAGCTCCTCCTCAAGGTCCCTGTCCGCGCGCTGCCGGTGCAGCAGCGCCCAGGCGCGCTCGTACAGGTCCGTGAGGAGGCTCATGTCGCGCCGTCGGCGGCGCGGACCCGCAGGACCCCGTTCACCGCGGCAGAGCTGCGCTCCCAGGCCGCCCTCGCCTCGATCAGTTGGCGCCGGCCGGCCCGTGTGAGCTGGTAGTAGCGGGCCCTGCGGTTGTGCTCGCTCGTGCGCCACATCGAGCGGAGCCAGCCTTTCCGCAGCATGCGCTGCAGGGCCGGATAGAGGGATCCCTGGTGGACCCGGAACACGTCCCTCGACAACTGATCGATTCGTTGGGCGATGCCCCAGCCGTGCATGGGCTCCAGGGACAACGCCTTCAGCACCAGCAGCTCCAAGGTGCCCTGGACCAGGTCGTTCCGCTTTTCGCCCACACGCTCCTCCAGATGATCTGAAAGAAGGCTACCTCCTCTCCTTCAGACTGTCAAGAGGAGCGTCCCGTTGTATGACATGAGACGGTGCCCACCTGGGGGTCGACGCCAACAGGCTGGAGGCGGTAAGGCATCATTCTCTGCTGGTGAGCCGTGGAACACCGCGCCGCGGTGAACTCCTTCTGGACACGGGCTGGGATCACGCGTAGAATCGCCTCCAACCTTGGCCGCGTCGGCTGAGTCCAGGGCGGATCGAAAAATGCCTGAGGCTGCGCCGGTGCCTTCCCGTCTCGCTTTTCATTCCGCCGGAAGTTGTCTCCTCTCACCGCGACGACCTCAGGGCTTCCTGATTAGATGAAGCGATCACGCCGGGGCGGGGTGAATCGCTGGAAGAGAAGATGAGCGAGACGAAGGAGGCCGCCCGACCCCACGTCCTGTACTGGCGAGACCTGCCCTACCTGGCGAGAGTCGGAGTTCTCCTCGCCATCTATTTCATCACGGCGAAGCTCGGGCTGCTGCTGGACGCCATCAGCGGATTCGCCACGACGGTGTGGCCGCCGACAGGAATTTCACTCGTAGCTCTCTTCGTGTGCGGTTATCGTCTCTGGCCCGGGATCGCTCTGGGGGCATTCCTGGTCAATGCTTCGGTCGGGGCGCCTCTCCTGAGCGCATGCGGGATGGCGGCGGGGAACACACTGGAAGCGCTGACGGGCGTCTACCTGCTACGGCGCTTCGCAGGGTTCCGCGGGTCATTCGACCGCATTCAGTGCGTCG
>JBIOYF010000162.1:0-3310 GCA_044870035.1 Dehalococcoidia bacterium | reverse complement strand
AGCCCGGCAGGGAACGGCGCACGAGCAGCTCGAACGATGCCTCCGCCCCTTCGAACTGATAGCCTCTGCTCTCTTGCTCCTTGACCAGCTCCAGCACGCGCCGCGCATCGTCGCGCTTGAGCTCCATGTCGATGCCGGCCGCGCGCATGTTCTCGAGCAGGCCGCGGCTGCCGCCCAGCTCCGAGATGAGCAGCGACTGCTGGTTGCCGACGGCCTCGGGCTGGATGTGCTGGTAGGACGACTCCAGCTTGACGACGCCGGCCGCGTGGTAGCCCGCCTTGTGCGCGAACGCGCTACCGCCGACGTACGGCTGGAACGGGTACGGCACCATGTTCACGATCTCGCTCACGTAGTGCGAGACCTCCGTCAGCCGGCCGAGCTGTTCGTCCGTCACGACGTCGATGCCCATCTTCAGCTTCAGGTTCGCGATGATGCTGAGCAGGTCGGCGTTGCCGCAGCGCTCGCCGTAGCCGTTCACGCAGCCCTGCACCTGCACGCAGCCTTCCTCGACAGCCGCGAGCGTGTTCGCGACGGCCAGAGCGGCGTCGTTGTGCGTATGGATGCCCAGCGGCACGTCGACCGCGCCCCGGGCCGCGCGGATCGCTTCGACCAGCTTGCCCTGGACCGTGCCGCCGTTCGTGTCGCACAGGACGATGCAGTCGACGCCGGCTCGCGCGGCCGCATGCAGGCACTGGAACGCGTAGTCCGCGTCCGAGAAGTAGCCATCGAAGTAGTGTTCTGCGTCGAAGAAGACGGTGCGGCCGTGGCGCTTGAGAAAGCTTACGGTGTCGGCGATCATCGTCAGGTTCTCTTCCGCGGTCGTCTCCAGCACCGCGCGCACGTGCACGTCGCTCGCTTTGCCGACGATCGTCACGGCCTGGGTCTCGGCGGCGAGCAGGGCGCGCAGGCTCGCGTCGTTTTCGACGTCCGTGCCGGCCCTGCGCGTGCTCCCGAACGCGACGAGCTGCGCGTTGGCGAAGCGCAGCGACTTCGCGCGCTCGAAAAACTCCTCGTCCTTCGGGTTCGAGCCCGGGTAGCCGCCCTCGATGTAGTGGACGCCGAGGTCGTCGATCTTGCGCGCGATCTTGAGCTTGTCTTCCACCGAGAGGGAGATGCCCTCCATCTGGGCGCCGTCCCTCAACGTCGTGTCGTACAGTTGGACCTGCATGTGGATACCCCCGTGAGAATGGAGTCCTTCGTTGGAAGGACCGTTGCTAGGCGACTGGCGCGGAGGTGGCGCCAATCACCCGCCCCCGACCGATGCGTCGGGGGCTTGAGGCAACCTCCAGGGCTTCCGTAGCCCAGGCATTCAGCCTGGGCGTGGCGGCGTGGCTCATGGCGCGGTCACGATAGCATATGGGCCCACGCGAGGCGAGTAGGGGATAACGCCTACTTGTACGTGGGTCAGGCTTCAGCCTGACAAATCTACCAGACTCGTGGGTCAGGCTTCAGCCTGACAAGGACGTGGCCGTCCGCCCCTACGTTTCGCTTGTGTCGTTGGAGCCCGCACCGGGCTCCGGCAGCTCGCACCGTCAGCAGCCTGGCTGGCCGTAGTTGCCGCAGCAGTTCCGCGGCGGAACGCCGAAGCGGCGGCTGTAGTTGCGCAGCGCCGTGCCGAGCTTGGCGAAGAACGGCAGGTCGGACTCACGCCAGTTCGTCATCGCGTCGCGCAGGCTGGGCTTGATTTTAGGGCGGTTGTCTTCTGCGGCGCATAGGTACAGGTGCTCTGACGGCACGAGCTCGCCACGGACCGGATCGAACGCGAGGCCCAGGATCTCCAGGCTCGTCACCCCCAGGACGGGAGTGTCACCCTCTCCGCCCTGAACGACGGGAACGGTTCCGCGGCTTCCGTTGATCTCGAGGAACGCGAGACCTTGCTCTCGTTCGAGCAGCCGGCCATCGGCCGTCCGCAATTGGCGCGTTATCTCTGCTTCCAGGCCGATGCGCTGCCAGACCTCGGTGGGCAGCACGGTGAACGTCGCACCGGTATCGACAAGCAACTCGATTGGTTCGCTCTTCGAATGCTCAGCCGGACTGGCGACAGTAACCACTGTCTTAAGGGCCCCCATTGCTAACCTTTCGCTGCCTCCAGCTTACGCTTCGTGTACTCGATGATCCCGCCCGCGGCGAGCAGCTCCAGCAAGAACGGTTCGTACGGCTTGGCGACGAAGACCTCCTCGGTCGTCAGGTCGCGGATCGTTCCGGTAGCAAGATCGACATCGATGTCGTCGCCGGCGTGGATCGCGTCGACGGCCTCCGGGCACTCGAGCACCGGCAGGCCCTGGTTGATCGCGTTGCGGAAGAAGATGCGGGCAAAGCTCTTCGCGATGACGCAGCTTACGCCCGCGCCTTTGATGCTGATCGGCGCGTGTTCGCGCGATGACCCGCAGCCGAAGTTGACGTCGGCGACGATGATGTCGCCCTTCTTCACCTTCTTCGCGAACTCAGGGTCCTCGCTGTACTCCATGACGTGCTCGCCCAACGTCTGCGGGTCGGTCGTGACCAGGTACTTCGCCGGAATGATCTGGTCGGTATCGATGTGGGAGCCGAACTTGTGGGCGTGTCCGCGAGTTGTCATGTGACTCCTACCTATCTTCCATTGACCAAAGCTTTAGGTCCACCTTCTCGAGCGTGCCGGCGACGGGGTTGACCTTTAGCCCCATACTCTCGAGGGCGGTCACTCCCAGTACGACTCCGACGTCCGGATCTCCGAACACGACCGGGACAGGCCCCGGCGGCTGCTCGCCTTGCACTTCGATCTCGCTGACACCGACATCGCGCTGGATTGGCTTGCCTTCGATTGTTTGGAACAGCCGGGAGCTCCGCGGGCGTACGCCAAGATCATGAAGCACCGCCCGGGGAACTACCGTGAACATGGCGCCGGTGTCGACGAGCATCTCCAGCATGACCTCGCGGCGGCCATCCTCGGTCGAGACGATCTTGACCGGCACTTCGACGAAGCCCATCAGACCGCCACCTTCCCCACGATCTCCTCTGGATGCACGATGCGACCGGCCACTGCCGCCGCCGCCGCGATCGGGGGGTTCACCAGGAACACCTCGGCCTTCGGGTGGCCCATGCGGCCCGGGAAGTTCCGGTTCGATGTCGAGACGCAGCGCTCGCCTTCGGCGAGCACGCCGTAGTAGCCGCCCAGGCACGGCCCGCACGTGGCGGCGCTCACCTGGCAGCCCGACTCCGTGAAGACTTCGATCAGGCCTTCCTTGAGCGCTTCGAGGAAGATGTCCTGTGTCGCCGGAATGACGATGCAGCGGACCCACGGCGCGACCTTCTTGCCGCGCATGATCTCCGC
>JBIOYF010000161.1:0-4209 GCA_044870035.1 Dehalococcoidia bacterium | reverse complement strand
ACCTGGATCTTCAGGCGCACCAAGCAATCAAGAAAAGTCCCGCCGTTCAGCTTCAGGATCGCGATTTATTTTTCTTTTTCGCCACTCAATCAAGATCGAGTATGCTGCGGGCTGCGACCATGGACTTCCGCTTTACTCCAGAAGACGAAGCCTTTCGCGCGGAGCTGCGCGCCTTCCTCCAGGCCGAGTGGCCCGGCGGCACGGGCGACTCGTCGGTGGACAGCGACGAGGAGTTCGCCCAGGAGCGCTCGTTCGAGAAGAAGCTGGCGCAGCGCGGCTGGCTGACGCAGGCCTGGCCGGTGCAGTACGGCGGGCAGGGCGCCAGCTCGGTCCGGCAAGCCATCCTGAAGGAGGAGTGCGCCTACTACCGCGCGCCTGCCGGCGGCGGGCCGGGCGGCCAGGCGACCGGCCTCGTCGGGCCGGCGGTGATGGCGTACGGCACGGACGAGCAGAAGCGGCGCTTCCTGCCGCCGATCGCCGCCGGCGACGTGACGTGGTGCCAGGGCTTCTCGGAGCCGGAAGCGGGCTCCGACCTGGCGTCGGTGCAGACGCGCGCCGAGCGCTCCGGCGACAGCTACGTGCTGAACGGGCACAAGGTCTGGACGTCGGGCGCGGCCTACGCCGACTGGATCCACGTGCTGGCCCGCAGCGACGCGAACGCGCCGAAGCACAAGGGATTGTCGTACTTCCTCATCGACATGCGATCGCCCGGGATCAGCTGCCGGCCGATCGCGGAGATGACCGGTCGCGCGGGGTTCTACGAGACGTTCTTCGAGAATGTCGTCGTGCCGCGCGAGAACCTGCTCGGCGAAGAGAACCGCGGCTGGTATGTCGCGACGGCGACGCTGGGGCTCGAACGGTCGGGGATCCTGCGTGTCGGCGCGGTCAAGCGCATGCTCGATGACGTGGTTGGCTGGCTGACCTCTCCCCCTAGTCCCCTCTCCCACGGGGAGAGGGGGCACCTGCGCGCGAAGCTCGCGGACCACGCGATCGAGATCGAGGTCGGGCGCTGGCTGGCGTATCGAGTGGCGTGGATGCAGGACGCGGGCATCGCCGCGAACTACGAGGCCTCTGTCTCGAAGGCCTACAACACGGAGGTGGCCCAGCGTCTCGCCAACACGACGGTGAACGCGCTCGGGCTGCCCGGCACGCTCCACCTCGATGAGCGGCGCGCGCTCCGCCTCGGCGGACTGGCGGGCTTTACGTACCTGCTGACTGTCCACTGGTCGATCTCGGCCGGGACGAACGAGATCCAGCGGAACATCATCGCGCAGCGCGGGCTGGGACTGCCGAGGGACTGATGCTGACCGGCTCAGCGGCGCACGCGATAGCGGATGTGAGTCGCCTCCGGCGTGTCGATCACCCGTACGATCTCCAACTCGACGCGCGATGGCAACACCTCGAACAGCCGGCGGCCACCACCGAACAGCATCGGGACCTGATGAATTTGCAACTCGTCCAGCACACGGGCCTCGAGTGCCCGTTGCGCCGTGTACGCGCCGTGCACCAGCACGTGGCGGTCCCCTGCGGTGGCCTTCGCCTGTGCCATCGCGCTGGCGATCCCATCCCTCACGTACGTTACCAACGGATAGTTCGCCACCGAGGGACCGGGCGGCCGGTGACTCGGCACGAAGATTCGGACACCATGACGATCACCGCCCCAGTGATCGATCTGCTCCGCGGTCCGCCGACCCACGAGGATCGCACCGTACGCGTTCATCTCGTCGAACAACTCCCCGACCGGCCCGGATGGCCGCGAGAAATCCCCGAACCACTCGTGCAGCCGGTCGAAGCCGTCGCCGCCGGGGTTGCCCGGTTCGTCGTTCGGACCCGCGATGTAGCCGTCGAGTGACATCGACATGTAGAGGACTGATACAGACACTTGAACCTCCCGTTAACGGCTTAAGGGTGTGGCTAGAAGACGCTGTGCTGTTTGGACAAGTCGATGACGGCACGGAAGTTCGGCGGCTTGTCGCCCCACGACCGCACGAGCGCGTCGAGGTCGCGGTAGTAGGCGCGCGGCGGTGACGGCGATAGGAGGATCATCATTCGTCCTGGACGGTCGCCGAGCGTGGCCCAGCCGTGAAGCTCGCGCTCTCCGGCGACGATCATGGTGCCCGGGCCGCCGCGAATGGTCTGGTCGCCGACGATGAGATCGAACTCACCGTCCGTGACATAGAACGCCTCGATGCGCCTGTGCGCGTGCGGTTCGGAGCGGGCGCCCGGCGGCGCGAAGCGCTCCATCAGCGCGTAGCCGCCGCTGGTATCCTCTTCGCCGACGAGCCACGTGACGGTGTCGCCAAACGGCGTGCGCCACGGTTCGCCTTCACCGGGCGTTCGAATCATGGCCACTGCATCTTCGCCAGGTACTCCGCCAGCCGGGCGAGCGTCTGCTTCCCGCCTTCGATGGCGCCGAACTCCTCGACCACGAGGTCGCGCTCCGCCTTCGTCTCGAACTGCGAACGCATCGTCACCTCGGTCCTTCCACCGATATCTACGAACGTCACCGTCGCAAGGAACGCACCCAATGCGCCTTCGCCGTCGTCGTCGTGCGCGTAGACCAATCGCTCAGGTGGCGTAACCTCGCGAAACACGATCCTGTTCTTGTAGTCCGTGCCATCCGGACCGTGCATGATGAAGCGCCAGACGCCGCCCGGGCGGACGTCAATCTCGTGCGTCGTCGTCGTGAATCCGTTCGGCCCCCACCACCGCTCCAGGTGTTCCAGCTCCGTCCACGCCTTCCACACCAGCTCGCGCGGCGCGTCCACAGCCCGGCTGATCACGATCTCCCGTTCGGTAGCGGACTCGTTGATCACGCGCGTGTCGTCTCCCATAGCGATACTACTCCTTAGGACGATAGCGAAGGATGATGGCGCCGGTCCTGAGCGGTCGCGCCTCTTCAAGGGTCAGGTGCAGCGGATCCGGATGTTGCTTAAAGAGTGGGTTGCCGCCGCCCGCCACGATCGGTGCAATGCAGACGCGGTATTCGTCAAACAAGCCCGCTCGCATAAGCGACGCGCTGAGCTCGGCGCTGCCGAATACGAACAGGTCCTTGCCCGGCTGGTCCTTGAGCCTCGCGACCTCATCCTCGGCACTCCCGGAAACGAGGCGCGTGTTGTTCCAGTCTGCTTTTGAAAGTGTTCTAGAGAAGACGACTTTGGGCACGGCGTTCATGAACTCCGCGATCTCGCTGATCTCGCCTGTGGCGGTCTGCCAGTAGGCGGCCATGCCCTCATAGGTCTTTCGGCCGAAGAGCAGCGCGCCGACTTCTATCGACTGGTCGAGGGAGAACCGCTCTAGCTCATCTCCCCACGCGTCATCATGCCACTCCAGTTGCCACGGCTCGCGCCCTTCAAAGTAGCCGTCCAGCGTTGCCAGGTTCCACATGATCAGATTTGCCATTGCGTCACCCCTGCTGCTGGTATGTCATGATCGCCACACCGTCCCCTACGATCTTCGATTCGACGAGCTGCAGCGACTTCTTGTTGGTAGTCTCGCCGAACAGGCGTTTGCCGGAGCCGAGCACGACCGGAAAGACCATCAGCCGCAGCTCGTCGACGAGGTCGTGCTCGAGGAGAGTTTGCACGAGCATTGCGCTGCCGTGGACGACAATGTCTCCGCCAATGCTCTGCTTCAGTTGCGAAACGCTCGCCACAACGTCGCCCTTGAGTACGGTCGAGTTGTTCCAGCTGGGGTCCTGGAGCGTCGACGAAACGACGTATTTGGGCATACTGTTGAACTTGTCCGCGAATTCGCCTGTCATGGACGGCCAGGCTGCCGCGAAACCCTGATACGTCACTCGGCCGAGCAGCAGCGCCTCGGAGTTGAGCGTCTCGTCGAGTTTGAACTTGTCGCCGTCTTCTCCGCGATTGATCTTGAAGGTCCAGCCTCCGTGCTTGAAGTTCTCGCCTCCACCCGGAGCCTCCATGACGCCATCGAGGGAAATGAACTCAGTTACTACGATTCTTCCCATTGTGCTTCTCCTCATTTCGGCGGCGCTTAGTTGCGCAAGCTTTCGGCGAGCTTGTCGAGGGACTGGTTCCAGCCTTCCGTCGCCATTCCGGGCATCTGTTCGTGCTGCCGGCCCCGAGCCGAGAGGCTCAATGGGCAGGCTCGAACAGCTCCACGGGATTGCCCGAAGGGTCGTCGAGCAGGATCTGCGAACCGCCGGGTCCGGTCACGATGTCGTTGCGGAAGTGCAGCCCGGCC
>JBIOYF010000160.1:0-7841 GCA_044870035.1 Dehalococcoidia bacterium | reverse complement strand
TGGGCGGCGTGCGCACGAACGTGTGGGGCGAGACGACGCTCCCCGGCCTCTACGCCTGCGGCGAGTGCGCATGCACCGGCGTCCACGGCGCGAACCGGCTCGCATCGAACTCGCTGCTGGAGACCGTGGTGTTCGCGAAACGCGTGGTCGACCGCACACTTGCCGCCGGCGAGCCGACCGCCGCGCCGCGCAGTGACGACGCCATCGCGCTGGCCGAGCCGGCGCTCGCCGAAGGGCCCGCACCATCTCGCGCCGACCTGCAGTCGCTCATGTGGGAAGATATCGGCATCGTGCGCGACGGCACGCCGTTGCGGCGCGCGTGCGCGGTGCTCTCGTCGTGGCAGGCGCTCTTGCCCGCGCCGGCCGACCGGCCATCGCACGAGCTGGCCAACCTCCTGCTCTGCGGCCGGCTGGCGGCCGAGGCCGCGCTGCGACGCGAGGAGAGCCGCGGCGCGCACTACCGTCGCGACTTCCCGGAGCCGCTCGACACGTGGCGTCGGCACCTTGTCTTCCGAAACGATGAGTGATTCTGAATTCGCTCGAAGCTCGAAGCTCGAAGTTCGAAGGTCGAACGTTGAAGCATTGGATCCCGCTGTTATTCGTAACGTGGTCCTCGTCGCGCTGGAGGAGGACGGCGCCGGCGACGACGTCACGACTCGCGCGCTCGTTCCGGGCGACCAGCGCGGCAGCGGCGTCTTTCTTGCGAAGGCCGCCGGAGTCATCTGCGGGCTGCCGGTAGCCGAGGCGGCGTTCGCCGCGCTCGACCCGTCCCTGCGCTTCGAAGCGCTGGTGAACGAAGGCGCGCGCGTGACGCCCGGCGATCAGCTCGCGCGTGTCGAGGGCCCGCTGGCGCCGATCCTGAGCGCCGAGCGCGTCGCGCTCAACTGCGTCCAGCGCCTCTCCGGCATCGCCACGGCGACGCGGGCGCTGGTCGATGCCGTCGCGGGGCTGCCGGTGCGCATTCTCGATACGCGCAAGACGACGCCCGGACTGCGTCCGCTGGAGCGCTACGCCGTTCGCTGCGGCGGCGGGCAGAACCATCGCTACAACCTGAGCGACGCCGTGCTGATCAAAGACAACCACCTGGCGGCCGCCCGCGCGCGCGGCCTCTCGATCGCCCAGGCGCTGGACGCGGCGCGACGAGGTGTGCCTGCAGGCATGCGTGTCGAGATAGAGATAACGTCCGTCGACGAGGCACGGGAGGCGCTCGAGGCGGGTGCTACCGAGCTGCTGCTGGACAACATGTCGCTCAACGACATACGTTGCGTCGTCGCGCTCGCGCGGGGTCACGCGACGCTCGAGGCGTCCGGCAACGTGACGCTGGCGAACGTCCGAGCTATCGCGGAGACGTGCGTGGAGTGCATTTCCGCCGGCTGGATCACGCACTCGGCGCCAGCGCTGGACATGAGCCTCGAGATAAGGCCACTTCGAGACTGACCGACAACGGTTCTGATGCAGCTCGTGATCATCTCCGGCCCGCCCAACGCCGGCAAGTCGTCGACCGCCGAGGCGCTCTGCCAGCGCTACGACCGCATGCTGCACGTCGAGGTCTCAGTGCTGCGCGACTTCCTGCGCATGGGGCGGCTGCGGCCGTGGGACGAGTCGCCGGAGGGCCGCCGGCAGCACGAGCTGCTGGTCCGCTCGGCGTGCGACATGGCACGTCGCTTCCTGGAAGCCGGCTACGGCGCGGTGATCGACGACGTCGTGACGAAAGACGACGTGCCGCTCTATCGCGAGGCGCTCGCCGGCTGCGCGGTGCCGGTCCACCTCGTCGTGCTGTTGCCGGGGCTTGATCTGCTGCTCGAACGGGAGCGCAAGCGGCCGACGGAGTGGCACGGCGCCGGGCGGCTCGAGGGGCTTTACGAACGATTCAACCAGTGGACGGCGGTCACGCGCGTCGATCCGGACGCGCTCGCGCCGGAGCTGGTGGCCGACCGGGTGATGGCGCTGGCCGCTGAGGGGAGCGCGCTGCTGCGCTAGGACCGGATTCGCAACACAAGCGTCTCGTGCCAGCGACGGGCGCATGGCATACTCAGTCCATGTCCGGCCCAGTCCAGCAGCAGACCCCTCCTAAGCCGCCGGGGCCGCTCTTCTGGGCGGCGTTCCTATGGGCCGTGCTCGGAGCGGTTTTCCTCGTCCTCGCTATCTTCGCTCGCTTCTACGATTACTTTCCATCCGACGTGTTCATCGCGCACCGCATCCAGAACATCGATGTGTCCGGCTTCGGCGGCTACGTTGACTTCGTCAACTTCATCGGAGGAGACGTGTTCTACGTCATCCTTGTCTTGATCATCGCCGCCGCCTTCGCTCTCGCTCGCTCCTGGTTCGAAGCGGGTCTCCTGCTGATTACGATCGGCCCGCGCGTGGCGAATAGCATCGTGAAGCAGGCGGTCGAACGGCCGCGACCGTCGCCGGACCTCCTGCACGTAGTGCACCATGATTCGAGCTACAGCTTCCCGAGCGGGCATACTGTTGGGACAGCGGCGCTGTTCGGTGTGCTCTTCTTCGTTGTCCCGGCGGTGGTGTCGCCGCGACCTCTTCGGTGGCTGTTGCAGCTCGGCTGTCTACTGCTCATCGCCTCGGCGGGGCCGGCGCGGGTGTACATCGGCGTCCACTGGCCCAGCGACGTCCTGGGCGGCTATCTTCTGGCGCTCCTTTTCCTGCTTCCAGCGTTCCTGGCCTACCGAGCTGTTTCGCCGGCCCCAATCCATAGTCAGCCTGAGCCAAGGATGCTAGACTGGCGCAAAACGGCCGATACCTAAGAGGAGCCCTAGAGGCCGGCCCGGCCGCTCCAAACGTACCCATTCGCGCTCCTCGAGGGGGTCTGTATGAACTGGCTCGATGCCGCCATCCTGGGCCTGGTCGCCTGGTTCACCTTCTCGGCCTTCCAGGCGGGCTTCATCCGCGAGACCGTCACCGTCGTGGCTGCGGTGTTGGGCGTCGTCCTAGCGGGCATGTTTTATATGGACCTCGCTGACGACGTTTTGCTCTTCATCGACAACGAGCAGATCGCGCGCATTGTGGCGTTTGGCGTCCTCTTCGCGGCCACGGCGCTAGCCGGGCAGATGCTCGCGCTGGTCCTCAAGCCCGCCGTCGATGCGTTCCAGCTCGGCGTCTTCGACCAGCTCGCCGGCGCCGTGTTTGGCTTCGCCAAATCGATGATCTTCGTTGAGGTGTTTCTGATCGTGTTTATCACTTACCCGAAATGGGGTCTGGGCAGCACCATCGACCAGTCGTTCATCGGGCCGCTGCTGATCAAGAACACGCCGCTGCTGGTGAAGGTGCTGCCGGACGAGTTCGAGATCAGTGTCAATGGCTTCAAGGCTGGAGTTCCTGCTTCGTTCCCAGACACGCCGGGCGGGAATTACGAGTACCAGCCGCCTGGCAACATCCCCCCGGTGCTCAACCCCTAGTCAACGAACGCTGCCGGTGCGCGATCGCGGCTCGCTGCCATGCGAGCGCTGCATGTCCGCCCGGCCAACGATGGCTCCGTCCCCATCGCAGAGTGAACGTATCAAGTTCCAGCGGCGGCCGTTCGTTGTTCCCGCCTCACGCCTCAGACGGTAAGCTGCTCTGGAGATGAAGGCAGTCTTTGTGCGGGTCCATAAGCACGGCTCTGAGCCGGTGGATCAACCTGCCGAGCTGCTCCGCAGCCGAGCGCTTAAATCGAGCAGCAGCACCAAGAACGTCCTCATCGAGTTGCTCAAGCGGAAGCTTCTCACCAATTGCGAGGAGTGGAAGTTCTGGGACCGGTCGCCGCCGGAGCTCAGCTTGGACGGGCCCATTCCTGTCAGGCACTTCGCTTGCAAGCCCGACCTCACGTCACCAGATCTGCCTCGCTACGTCGCTGAGGTCGGCGTTCCCGACATCATCTGGGTGGAAGGCCGCGTGCATCCGGCGTTCCTTCAGGAACTGTTCGAGCTCTGCCCGGCAAGCTTCAAGGTCGTCTATTCGAAAGACTGGCGCCCCTGGAAGATTGAGGGGCTGGCGAAGTTTGATCTGTGCCTGGTGGATGAAGACTGGCAGGCGGCGAAAGTGGAAAGGCAGCAGCCCGGCGTTCGCGCCGCCGTGTGGGACAAGCTAATCGACTATGACGGCATGCATTATCCAGTGCCGGGCGAGAAGAAGTACGACATCTGCTACGTGGCGTACTTGCGGCGGCGCAAGAACCACGCGCTCCTCCTGGAAGCGGCGGCACGCCTTGGCGAGCGGCGGCTCTCCTGCGTGTTGGTTGGAGGTGGCTCGAGCCTGCGCGGTGAGCTGGAGCGGCACGCGGCCGAGCTGGGCGTTTCGGCGTACTTTACGGGCGAAGTCGCCAAGCAGGACGTGAACCGCTATATCAACGAGTCTCGAATCGGCGTCATCTGTTCCAAGAACGACGCGGCTCCTCGGGCCACGCTCGAGTACCTAGCTGCTGATGTCCCGGTGCTCGTTAACGCCGAGCTAGTGGCCGGCTCCCGATACGTGGTTGGAGGGGGAGGCGTCGTGAGGTCTCCTGCGGAGTTCCACCTTGGTATCGCGGAGCTTCTCGATCATGGCGGCGACTATGCGCCGCGCGCTCATGTGCTGGAACACTACTCGAAGGAGAAGGTGATTGGGAAGCTCGTTGATGCCTTTGCTAGAGCAGGCCGTCCGTTCGGATGAGCAACGCTACGGCTACCACTGTTCTAGCGTCCGCCCTGGGTCTCATCCAGACATGCTGTAGCCTCGCCAAGGAGGAGCCATGGCTGAGAGGCGGGGCCGTGGCGAGCGAAGGAGTGCGGTGATCGTTCGAACCTTTCGACGGCCATTCGCACGAGCGCTACGGCCTCCGCGACGGCCACCCGGTCGGCGAGTCCCTTGACGTTCGAGTGCGCCTCGTACTGGGCGAGGAAGGTCTCGCGTAGCCCGCGAAGATGACGTTGCCTCTTCATGGCTATTTTTCGGCGGAGCACCGCGGTGAAGTTGCCGAGATCGATGGCCGGGTCGCCAAAGCCGGCCGTGTCAAGGTCCACGACCGCCATCTGACTTCCCGAAAGAAAGATATGGCTGGGACCGAATTGGCCGTGGATCAGGCACATGGGCTGTGGGTTCGCGCTGACTAACGGAGCGATCCTGTCGAGGAGATGTTCCGCCCCCTCGGCGAGCTGTGGCGCGATGGGACGAAGGCGCCTCGCGCGGCGCACTATCTGTTCGAACTCGTTCGCCACGGACCACGCTCCACCCACGTCCACATTCATACTGTGCAGTCCCGCCAATCCTAACGCGACGGTCGTAATGTACCCAGCTGCATCTTCCCTTGATTTGGGTCGGAGCAGGTCGTTCAGGTTCGTGCCTGGGACCGGCTCCATCACAACCAGATGATCATCCTCTCCGAACTTCAGTGGCCTCGGAAAGATCACGCCGTGCGGCAACTGTGCCGCCCGGAGCAGCGCCAGCTTTTGCGATACGGTGGCAGCACCAGGGCCCGGAGGATACACCTTCACGATCACGTCCTCTGAGCCGCTCTTGCGCTTTGCGCGGTATCGGAGTACGCAGCTGCGTCCCGGCCGATAGCGGAGCACTTCGATATTGGAAGAGATCGGCTGCCTGCTGTCGGCACCGTCGCCGAGAGCGAGCAGCCCAGCCATCTGGACGGGGTCGGCGGCGGTGGCGAGAGCAGGCAGGTTCGAGTCCGCCGGAAAGAACTCGACGAGACAGCCAGGCTCTGAGAAAAAGAGAGGAGACTGCGCTAATGTCTGTTCCGACGGCAGCGTTTGATTGCGGTCTCGCTCAAAGAACGTGACAGTAACCAGCTTGCTGCTCTTGTCCCCTGTGAGCAGGAGTGCATACACGATGCGGCAGTCTTGTCCGGGGGTATAGGTGACTCCTGCTCGCTTGATGTTGCTCGCGGTCCGGCCCGGCGCGGTACGCGGCAGGACAGAATGGTTGAAGAAGTCGCACATCTTGCGGCGCGACCAGGCCATATCAGGGATAGAGTCGTGGCCGCCTAAGACACCCGAAGCGGTCATGCTGAATGTCGCTATCCGCGCAACCGCTGGCGGTACTGGATCGCCTCGCCAACGTGAGGCGACGTGATCCGCTCCGATCCCGCCATGTCCGCGATGGTGCGCGCCAGCTTGAGCACGCGGTGGAACGCGCGCGCGGAAAGCGATAGCTGTGTCATCGCCAGTCTGAGCAGCGATTGCGCTTGCTCATCCAGGTGGGCCTGACAGTACTGGCGCACCTCGGTGGGGGTCATCTCGGCGTTCGAGATGAGCCGCGTGCCGGCGAATCGCCGCGACTGCGTGTCGCGGGCGCGCTGCACGCGCTGTTGGATCGTCGATGACGTCTCGCCGGACGCGTTCGCCGCCAGCTTCTCGTACTCGACGCGGGGCACCTCGACGAAGATGTCGATGCGATCGAGCAGCGGGCCGGAGATGCGCTTCTGGTAGCGGCTCACCGTGCCTTCGCTGCACGTACACTCCTTCGTGGGGTCACCGTAGAAGCCGCAGGGGCAGGGGTTCATCGCTCCGATGAGCATGAAGTTCGCCGGGTAGGTGACGGTCGACTGCGCGCGCGAGATGGTGACGATGCGGTCTTCGACGGGCTGGCGCAGCACTTCGAGCACCTGCTGGCCGAACTCCGGCAGCTCGTCCAGGAAGAGCACGCCGCGATGACTGAGGCTGATCTCGCCGGGCCGCGGCCGGCTGCCTCCACCGACGAGACCCGCGTGACTGATCGTGTGGTGTGGCGCGCGAAACGGTCGCTGCGTGATCAGTGGCCGGTCCGAAGGCAGCATGCCGCGCACGCTGTAGATCTTGGTAACTTCCAGCGCTTCGTCACCGGCCATGTCCGGCAGGATCGAGGGCAACGCCCGCGCCAGCAACGTCTTGCCCGCGCCCGGCGGACCCATCATCAAAACGTTGTGGCCGCCGCTCGCCGCCACCTCCAGGGCGCGCTTCACGTGCTCCTGCCCGCGGATCTCGCCGAAGTCCGTCCCTTCCCAGAGCGGAGCGCTCGCCGGTCGGTGCCCGTCGCGCACGTACTCGTCGATGCGCGCGCCGCCCTCGAGGTGGGCCAGCAGCTGGCCGAGCGTCCGCACGGGCACGACGCGGATGCCTTCGATCAGGCCGGCCTCATGCGCGTCGACCTCCGGGACGTAGACTGTCTCGATGCCGCGCTCCTTCGCCAGCGCGACCATGGGCAGCACGCCGTGCGCGTGGCGCACCGCGCCATCGAGCGCGAGCTCACCGAGAAAGACGGTCTTTTCCATGTCCGCGACGATCTGCTCGCCGGCGATCAGCACGCCGACTGCAATCGGCAGGTCGTAGGACGGGCCCTCCTTCCGAAGGTCAGCCGGCGCCAGACTTACGATGATGCGCCTCAGGGGAAAGAGGTAGCCGGAGTTTTTGATCGCGGAGCGGACGCGCTCCTTCGACTCCTGCACGGCGGCGTCCGGCAGCCCGACGATGAACAGCCCGACCTGCCCGCCGCCAATGTCAACCTCCACCTCGATGAGCTCGCCATCGAGGCCGATTACCGCGCAGGAGAAGACTTTCGCCAGGGCCATCCTTGCCTCCGACCTGCAACCCAGGCCACTCGAAGAAGGTGCCCTGGTTATGCCACAACGAACGGATGTACGGCAAGTCGCGCTCGTCTCCGCCCGGCCCGTAAGCGACTCCCGTCGAACGCGCGGCTGGGCGCGACCGGCTAGCCGATGCTGACGAATAGCCCCAAGCTGTAGGCTGCTGCGGCGGCGGACGTGCGGTTGGGCGCGCCCAACTTGCGCAGGATGTGCCCGACGTGGTGCTGGACCGTTCGATTACTGATATTCAAGACCGCGGCGATCTGCACGTTTGTGAGACCGCGCGCCATCATGC
>JBIOYF010000159.1:0-11582 GCA_044870035.1 Dehalococcoidia bacterium | reverse complement strand
CTGACTTGCCCGATAACATCGTCACCATCGACTTCCGACGCCACTTCCCGCTGGAAGCCGGCGATTGGCTGCTCGACCTCGGCTCCGGCAACGGCCGCCACACCATCGAGGCGTGCTCCTGGCCCTGCCGCGTCATCTCCGTGGACGTCGACGGTGAGGAGCTGCGCCGCGCGCGCTACTACCTGGAGACGCCCGCGGGCATCGATCCGTACGATCTCGAAGCGCGCAAGCAGCACCGCGTGCAGAACTCCGGCCGGGCCGACTTCATCGTCGCGGACGCGCAGCACCTGCCGTTCAAGGACAGCGCGTTCGATAAGGTGCTCTGCACAGAGGTACTGGAGCACATCCCGGACGACAAGCTGGGCATCCGCGAGCTGTATCGCGTTACGAAGCCCGGCGCGCCTGTGGCGATCAGCGTGCCGCGCTACTGGCCGGAGCGCGTCTTCTGGACGCTTTCCTGGGACTACTGGCACACGCCGGGCGGTCACGTCCGTCAGTACCGTCCTGGCGAGATGCAGCGCTACCTCACCAACCAGGGCTTCGAGATCCGCGCGGTGCGTTACCGCCACTCCTTCCAGACGCTCTACTGGTTCCTGCGCTGCACGTTCGGCAAGAACAACGAAGGCAAGTTCGTCCCGCGCAGCATGTTCCGCTTCATCAACTGGTACCACCGCTCGCGCCCGAAGCTGTTCGAGCGCCTGGAGGCGGCGCTCAACCTGGTCGCCGGCAAAGACATGGTGCACTACGGGCGCAAGCCCGCCGGCCCATCGAGCAACGGCGCGCGCGCGCGCGACGAGGCGGCGCAAGGGACGCGAGCGCTGCACTAGGCCGTGCTTGACCGCTACCAGGCTGTCGACCCCGGGAAGCTGGACTTCTCGCCGCAGACGCGTCTGCTGGACGTCGGCTGCGGTACCGGGCGCCACCTGCTGGAGCTGAGCCGCTATCCCGGCTGTTTCGTCGGGCTGGACATGAGCCATCAGGAACTCCGCGCCCTCAACTACATGCTGCTCCTCACTCAACGCGAGAGGCCGGTTGTGGCCAACATCAACGCCGTGCTGGGCGACGGCGAGCGGCTGCCGTTCGCCGACGGCCTGTTCGACGCGGTGATCTGCACTGAGACGCTGGAGCACGTGCCGGACGACCGCAGCGTTCTGCGCGAGCTGCTCCGTGTCCTCCGTCGCGGCGGAACGCTCGTGATCAGCGTCCCGGACGAACACTCCGAACGGCTGCTCTGGCGCCTGTCGCCGCGCTACCGCAACACGCCCGGCGGGCACGTGCGCATCTATCGCCGCCAGGAGATCGCGCGGCTGCTGCGTGAGAGCGGCGCCGAGCCCTTCGCGACCGACTTCCGCCACTCGCTCGAGAGCGTGCGCTGGCTCGTCCACTCCGTCGTCGACCGCGAGTGGGGCAAGCCGGGCTTCATCACGAAGGGCATCCGCTGGCTGCTCGATACGCCATCGCACCGCAACTGGCGTCTCCTCGCGTTGTTCGACGCGCTCGGCAACCGCGTCCTGCCCAAGAGCATCGTGCTGTACGGCCGAAAGGTCGCGCAGCCGTGAGGATCTGCTTCATCCAGTCGCAGGGCCATATGTACTCCGGCGGCCAGGGCGTCTACCTCCATTACATCACCGGCGAGCTGGGCCGCATGGGACATGAGGTGCATGTGATCGCCGGCGTGCCTTATCCAGTGGTCGCGGAGAATGTGCACCTACACAAGGTGAACTCGTTCAGCTTTTGGAGCTTCCTCGATGGCTACCGCGAGTTCATGTCCCGGACGCACGCGTTCGAGTTCTTTCATCCGCTGAATTTTTATGAGTTCGTCAGCACCCGCTATAACCTAACGGCTCTGTTGAACACCTTCAGCCTGCGCGCGTACGAGATGCTCAACGACCTGGAGCGTGAGCGCCCCTTCGATCTGATCCACGACAACCAGACGCTTGGCTACGGCATCTGGCTGATGAAGCGGCGGGGGAGGCCTGTCGTCGCCAATATCCACCACCCCCTTACCATCGATCAGAAGAACGCCATTGCTCAGGCGCGCAACCTGGGAGCGCGGATCTGGGGTCTCTACTGGTACCCCTGGATGATGCAGCGCTGGGTGGCTGAGCGCCTCGATCGCATCATTACCGGCTCGGAAGCATCGGCGGAGTCGATCGTCAAAGCGTTCGGCCTTCCCCGCGAGTGCATCCGCCGCATCCACGATGGTGTGGACAGTCACGTCTTCCGCCCGCTCGACGACGTCCAGCCGCGGCCGGACCGCATTCTCTTTGTCGGGAACAGCGCGGACCGCAACAAGGGCATCCGCTACCTGCTGCACGCGCTGCGTCAGCTCCGGGGTGAGGCGCCCTTCCACTTGCGCGTCATTCACCACCCTGCCTCCAAGGGTGCGCCGCGCCTCGTCGAGGAGCTCGGCCTCCAGGGCCGCGTGTCCTTCATGGAGTCGCTCTCCACCGAGGACCTGGTCGGCCAGTACAACAAGGCGCAGCTGCTCGTCTCGCCGTCGCTCTACGAAGGCTTCGGCCTTCCGGCTGCCGAGGCACTCGCCTGCGGCACGCCCGTCGTCGCGACGACCGCCGGCGCGCTCAGCGAGATTGTCGAAGATGGCGTCACGGGCGTGCTCGTTCCGCCCGGACAGGTCGAGCCGCTCGCGGCCGCGATACGCGCGCTCCTCGAAGATCCCGTGCGCTGCCGCGTCATGGGCGAGGCAGGCGCGCGCCGCATTCGAGAGCGCTTCAACTGGCAGCGCACCGCGGAGGAGACGCTCGCGCTGTATGAGGAAGTACTCGGCAGCCGCAGCGCGCGCCGAACGCTCGTGCCGCTCCCAGCAGGTGTACGATGAGGATCTGCTTTCTCGCCTACCAGGGCAACATGTCCTCGGGTGGGCAGGGCGTGTACCTCCATTATCTCACGCGAGAGTTGGTCAGCCTGGGGCACGAGGTACACGTGATCGCCGGGCTGCCGCATCCAACACTGGTACCGGAGGTACGCCTCCATAAGCTCAAGACGTTTAGCTTCTGGAGTCTGATGGACGGATATGATGAGTATGTGTACCGGACGAATCCTCTGCTCTTCTTTCATCCCGTAAACTTCTACGAGTTTGCCACGACGCGGGTAACGCTGACGTCGCTGCTGAACATGTTCAGCCTGCGCGCTTATCACAAATTGAATGAGCTTGAGCGCCAAGGGCCGTTCGATCTGATCCACGACAATCAGACCTTGGGCTACGGCACCTGGCTCATGAAGGCGAGTGGGCGGCCGGTCGTCGCAAACGTGCACCATCCGCTGGCTATTGACCGGCGGAGCGAGTTGTCTCAGGCCAAGACGGTCGGCAAGCTGCTCTCACGCATGATGTGGTTCCCCTGGTTCATGCAGGCCTGGGTGGCGAACCGGGTCGATAGGATCATTACCGGATCGCAGAGCTCCGCTGCTTCCACCGCTAAGGCGTTCAACCTGCCCCGGCAGAAGATACGCGTCATCTTCGATGGGGTAGACCCCGAAATGTTCCGGCCGCTGGAGGGCGTCGGGCGCGAGCGGTACGGCGTGCTGTTTGTCGGCCACACGGAGGACAAGAACAAGGGCTTCATCTACTTGCTGAAAGCGCTCCGGCTCCTCGACGGCAACGTGCCCTACCATCTCACAGTCGTCCGGCGGCCTGGTTCCAGCACGGAGCCGCGCCTCGCCCGAGAGCTGGGCCTTGAAGGCCCGATTACCTGTGTCGAGGCCTTGAGCAGAGATGAGCTCGTCTGCGCGTACAATCGGGCTCAGTTACTGGTATCGCCGTCGCTATATGAAGGGTTCGGGCTGCCTGCGGCGGAGGCGCTTGCCTGTGGGACGCCGGTGGTGGCCACGACCGCAGGAGCGCTGCGAGAGATTGTGGAGCATGGGGTGAGCGGGCTGATGGTACCGCCCGCGGAAGTGGAGCCGTTGGCGGAGGCGATCCGTACCCTGCTGGAAGATCCGGGCCGGTGCCGAGACATGGGAGAGGCGGGGGCGCGCCGGGTACAGGAGCGCTTTAGCTGGCGCCGCACGGCGGAGGAGACGGTGGCGCTTTACGAAGACGTGCTTGCGGAGCGAAGGCGAAACGGCGCTGCGCCGCAGAAGAAGTCGTTGGGCGGCGCAGCCGCCGGGCGCAGGCCGTGGAGCTGAGGGCGTGAAGGTCTGCTTTCTTCTGCATCAGGGCAGCATGTACTCAGGTGGACAGGGGATCTACCTGCATCACGTCACACGGGAGTTGGTCGCGCTCGGAGTCGACGTGCACGTGATCGCCGGGCCGCCCTACCCAGACCTGGTGGACGGCGTGCACGTATACAAAGAGAAGAACTACAGCGTCTATCGTTTGATGGAGACCGGGCGTGGCTTCTTCCACGGTCGCGACCCGCTTAGCTTCTTCAATCCGCTCAACTTCTACGAGCTGGGGACCAGCCGCTTCGGCATGTTTTCTGTGATGGCCGCCTTTAGTTTCCGAGCCTACCGGAGGCTCTCCGAGCTGGCCGGAAGCCATAGCTTCGACATGATCCACGACGTGCAGGGCTTGGGCTACGGCTCGTTGCTGATCAAGGCGAACGGTCTGCCTGTTGTTGCCAACATCCACCATCCCCTTCAGTTCGACCGGGAAAATACAGTGCGTCAGATGAGGACGCTTGGCGACAAGGTTAAGTGGACCAAGTTCTATCCGTTTTTCATGCAAGAGATCGTGGCGCGTCGGATGGACCGCATCATTACGGGCTCAAAGCACTCCGCGGTATCCGTCGCGAAGGCGTTCAAGCTACCGCAGGAGCGCATCGCCGTCATCTACGACGGCGTCGACACGGACACGTTCCGCCCGGTCGAGACGCGCAAGGACCGCGGCATGGTCCTCTATGTCGGCAACTCCGACGACCGCAACAAGGGCGCGCGCTACCTGGTCGAGGCGATGGCGCTCCTCAAGAACAACGACGGTCTCCACCTCACCGTCGTCGACCGGCCGACCGCGGGGACCGTCCTGGCGCTCGCGCGCGATCTCGGCATCGCGGACCGGGTCACGCTCACCGGCCGCCTTTCGCGCGACGAGCTGGTGCAGTTGTACAACGCCTGCGAGGTGTTCGTCTCGCCGTCACTGTACGAGGGCTTCGGACTGCCCGCCGCCGAAGCGATGGCTTGTGGCGCGCCCGTCGTTGCCACGACAGCCGGCGCTTTCCCGGAGGTGATCGAGGACGGCCAGAGCGGCTTGCTCGTTCCGCCGCGCGATGCTGCCGCGCTCGCAGACGCCATCGAGCGGCTGATGAAGGACTCCTTCGTGCGGCGCAAGCTCGGTCAGGAAGCGCGCCGCCGCATCAGCGAGCACTTCTCCTGGCGTGAGACCGCCGTCCGCACGCTGGCCCTCTACCAGGACGTCAAGTCCACGAAGTAGGGGGCACCCAGGTATGCGCACCGGGTAGGGCGGTAGCCTGACCCGACTACAGCGCCCGCACCTGCAGCAGCGCCACGTTCGTCTCCCAGATGTCCAGCTCGATCAGCGGCAGGAAGCGGCGCGCCGACCAAAACGCGCGCGTCGGCTCGTACGTGTCCACGCTCGCATCCTTCGAGCGCGCCGACGTCATCGCCAGCACGAGCCGGTAGCCGCGCGGCCGCAGGTCGTCGACCAGCGCCTCGATAATCGCCGTGCCGATGCCGGCGTGGCGCCGCTCCCGCTCGACGGCCATCCAGGTCACTTCGGCGCTCGCCGTCGTCCGCTCTGCCCATGTCGCGAACCCGACGACGCGCCCCGCGTCGTTCGCCACCCAGCCGTCCTGCGTCCGCACGGCGCGCGCACAGTCGGCCAGGCCGGGCTCGTAACTGAAATAGTCCGGCAGCCCGCGCATGATGGCATCGCACGTAGCGGCGTCGCCTGGAGAGAGGGGGCGGATCGAGACGTTCGAGTTAGTCGTCGGCAGGTGGCTCGATCGGCGTCGAGATCAGGGCGCGCCCGATCCAGAACGCGACATACAGCGCGCCCAGGAAGCCGCCGGTGACCGGCAGGGCCAGCGCCCAGTAGCTGCGGCGCATGACGCCCGCCAGAAAGCTCACCGCCGTGAAGATCGTCGTGGCGCAGATGATCAGTCCGTAGAAGTGCGAACGCTCAGCCATGAGTGGTGCTCCGTTTGGAATTGCCGCCCGCTACCAGCGGCCCGCGAGGGCCCACGACCGGCTCGTCGGTAGTGTAGGGGGGCCGGACGCGTAGGTCAAACCGAACGCGGAGCCGCTGAACCTCCGAACCTCGGAACCCACGTGACGCTGCAGGTTCTGAGGTTCGGAGGTTCCGTGGGCTACGCTGTAATGTCCTCCCCGCCGTCCACGCCCAGCACGTTGCCCGTCAGCCAGTAGAGCCGCTCGTCGCAGAGGGCGGCGATCGCCTTCGCCACGTCTTCGGGCGTCGTTGAGCGGCCGGAGGGATTCCGCGTCTTCGCTCGTTCCAGCAGCTCCGGCCCGCCCGGGATGCGGCGCAGTGCGGGCGTATCGGTCACGCCGGCGCGGACCGCGTTCGCCGCAATGCCCAGCGGCGCCAGCTCGAACGCGAGCTGGCGGATGTGCGACTCGAGCGCGGCCTTCGCTGCTGAGACGCCGCCGTACGCCTTGATGACTCGCGTGCCCCCGGAGCTGGTCATCGCGAAGATGCGGCCGCCGCGCCCCATCAGCCCGCGCGCGACGAGGTCCTGGGTCCAGTAGACCAGGCTGTGCGCCATTACGTCGACAGTCATGTCGATCTGTTTCTGGCTGATCGCGTCCTTCGGCGTCTCCGCGATGTACGGCAGCAGCGTCCCGAATGCGAGCGAGTGCAGCAGCACGCGCACGGACGCGCTGTCGCCATCTTCGCGCAACCGCTCCTGGATCGACTCGACGACCTTGGTGCGCTTCTCGGCGTCCGCGGCGTTGACGTTGAAGAAGACAGCATCTTGGCCCGTCGACTTGATCTCGTCCTGGATGCGCTGCGCGTTCGCAAGCGTCGCGCGCAGGTCCAGGTGCACACCGAAGATGTTGTAGCCCGAACGCGCCAGCTCCAGCGACGTCGCCTCACCGAACCCACTCGATGCGCCCAGGATCAGTGCCCACTGCTTGCCGGTTGCCATCTCAGGCCTCCTTGCGAGCTAAGAACCTCCGAGCCTCAGAACCACACAACCGGGACGGTCGACCTCTGGTTCCGGCGTTCCGAGGTCCTACCTCAGTCCTCTTGTAAGACGCCTTCTGTCGTCAGCAGCCGCTCGCGGAAGCGCTCGACCGTTGCGCTGTCGCCGCTGAGCGACGCACGGACGGCGTGAAAGAGCTGCTCTGTTGTCGCCAGACAGTAGCGGAGCTGCTCCGCAGCTAAGCGAAGCTCGTTGACGTACTGCTGCGGCCGCTCGGCGGGCGGCGTGCGCCGGCAGCCGTTGATCACCAGCAGCCCGCGCTTCGGCGAACCCGAGGCGATCGCGTCTTCGAGGCGGCGCCGCAGCCGGTAGTGCGCGTCCAACCCGACGGCCTCCTCCGAGGCGTCCGTCTCCAGCAGCGCTACGCGCCGCTCGAGCGCGGGGCCCTCCAGCTCGATCTGCGCGGGCGCGTCGAGCTGCTCCGGGACGACGCGGAAGCCGAGCAGCGTTAACGACTGTCGCACCGCCTCCTCCAGGCCGAAGCGGCCCTCCTCCCAGAGCAGCCGCCGGTAGCGCTCCAGCTCTTCGACCGCTTGGGCGCTCGCCTCAAGCGCGGCTTGCGCTTCGGTTAGGCGGCGTTCAGCTTCGGTCTGGTCGCCCAGACGCTCATCTAGGCCCGGCAGCCCGTAGTCACTCAGCCATCGTGGGGCGGCCGAAGCCGATGCTAGCCGAAGCGTCTGTTGCACCGCAGTTTGGACCGCTCCAGACACTTCGTAGCGGCCCTGGCTGTCCAGCGGGCCCGCGGGGGAGGGAAGTAATACGATTCGACCGCCGCCGGCCTGCAGCTCTACCGCAACCGCAGCGCCGCCCACGCTCCGTGCGATCACGTGACCTTCGAAGTCCGGCGTCGTGTCGTCGAAGTGTACTTGGTAGGCGAACTTCTCCTTGGTCTGCGCGAGCATCTCTCCGAACGGCTGCTCGCGGTTGATAGGCTGGAGCTGCGTCCCGCCGGCGCGGCGCATGAACGGCGTGTCGTACCGCAGCCCGGCCGGCGCGGGCAGCCAGCAGTAGCGGTCGACGCCGTCGGAGCCAGCCACACCATCGTGGGTAGCGTTCGGGCAGGCGAAACATACGATGAGCCCGCCGCGCGCGAGCAGGCGCGCCGTCTCGTCCGCGCGGTTATGCAGCAGCTCGCTCAGTGCTACGCAGTCCGGGCCGCCGGCGTCGTTCACGACAGGCTCGCCGGAGAACGTCTTGTGTTCGACGCTGCCGCTCACGATCTCCTCGATCAGCTGGGAGAGCGACCGCGGTTCGACGATGAGTGCATCGTAGTCGAAGAACGCCGGCGCCCTGACGAAGCTGAAGTTGTCGATTGAAGGCCCCGGCAGCGGGAAGCCGAGCGAGAGGATGCGCATCGTTTCGCCTCAGCGTCCCAGGTCCAGGCCGCGCAGGTACGTCTTCAGCTCGGGCCCGATGTCGGCGCGCGTCAGCGCGATCTCGATCGAGGCCTTGAGCAGTCCGAGCGGGCGGCCTGTGTCGTAGCGACGGCCCTGGAATCGGTAACCGAACATCGGCTGACGCTTCAGCAGGTTCGCCAGCCCGTCCGTGATCTGGATCTCGCCGCCCTTGCCTGGCGCCGTTTCGTCCAGCGCGTCGAAGATCTCCGGCGTCAGCACGTAGCGGCCGACGACGGCGAGGTTCGACGGCGCGTCGACGGCGGCGGGCTTTTCCACCAGTCCTAACACGCGCCAGAGCCCTTCCTCGATCGGCTCGCCGTCGACGACGCCGTAGTTCGGTACTTCTTCGGGCGGCACCTCCTCCAGGCTCAGCACGCTGCCGCCCCGCGTCTCGAAGACGTTTATCAGCTGTCGTGTGGCCGGCACCTCCGAAGCGATGACATCGTCCGGCAGGAACAGCACGAACGGCTCTCGCCCGACCACCTCGCGGGCGGTCAGCACCGCGTGCCCGATGCCGAGCTGCTCCTTCTGGCGCACGTACACGATGTGGGCCAGGTCGCTGATGCGGCGGACTTCCGCCAGACGCTCCTCGTCCCCCTTCGCTGCCAGCGCCCGCTCCAGCTCCAGCGACCGGTCGAAGTGGTCCTCCAGCGCCCGCTTGCCGGTGCTGGTGACGATGATCACCTGCTCCAGCCCGGAGGCTGCCGCCTCTTCTACTGCGTACTGAATGATCGGCTTGTCGACCAGCGGCAGCGCTTCCTTGGGCAGCGCTTTGGTGGCGGGGAGCATGCGGGTGCCGAAGCCGGCGGCCAGGATCACGGCCTTGCGGACGGTCACGCGCGTTGGGCTCCGCTCATCGGGGTGCTCCAATTCTATCGGCGGCCACGCAGGCGAGCAACGAAGCCGCCAGCACGCCAATCGGCGCGGTGGCGGCTTGTCTGGTGCTCGATTGGCAACGACCCAGGTTCTACTGGACCGGCGTCGCGCTCGTGCCGGGAAGCGCCGCTGCGGGCGGCGCCAGCAGCACGGCAAGCGGGACCTTCACGACGGAGTTCGCCAGGGTATCGGAGATGTAGACCTGCTGGCTGGTCGGGTCGTAGGCGATGCCGACCGGCCTGCTGGTGCCACCGGCGGCCGGTAGCCGCCAAGAGCGCTCCTCGTTGCCCTGCGGATCGAACACGATAATCCGGCCGTTGGCCGGGTCGGTCGCCAGGATCCTGCCGTCGGGCATCGCCACGATGTACGCGCGGTCCGTGATCCCCTGGCTTCCCCAGCTATCGACCTTGATCTCGCTGAGGTACACGAAGGCGGCGTTGAAGCGCTGGATGCGCCGGTTCCAATAGTCCGCGACGTAAATGTCGCCGTTCGGCGCGATGCTGATGCCGCTCGGCTCGTCGAACTGGCCCTTGCCGCTGCCGTCGCGGCCTTGCTCTTCGATGAGCTCGCCCTCCGGGTTGTACTTCTTGATCTTCTTGTTGCCCGTATCAACCACCAGGACGTTGCCCTGCCCATCGATGGCGATGTCGCGCGGTCCGAAGAGCTGACCCGTACCCCAGTCCTTGATGTACTGCAGGTCCGGGCCAAACTTTTGGATCCGGTGGTTCCACGTGTCGGCGATGTAGAGGTTGCCCTGTGCGTCCACAGCGATGCCCCATGGCCCGTCGTTGATGTCGTAGTCCGGGCTCTTCGGGTTGCCGAACTGCCCCGGTTCGCTGCCTTGCTCTCCGGACGTCTGCGCGGTGCCGTCCGGCGCTATCTTCTGGATGCGGTGGTTGAGCGAGTCGATGACGTAGAGGTTCCCTTGGGCGTCGGTCGTCAGATCGATCGGTGAAGCGAACTGCTTCGGCCCGGCGCCCGCGCCGCCTACGATCGTCACGACGCTGCTATCGAGCTGGTCGGCGTCGACCGGCCCGCCCGTCGATGGCGGCCGGACCGGCGTAAAGTTCTTCGGGAAGTAGGCGATCATGTCGGGCCCGGCCGTTGCCCGGAGCACCTCGCGGTCGATGAAGTAGCGTCGCCACGTGCCGAAGAGGTTGCCCTGAAAGGCATCTGACAAGAAGTCACTGCGCTTCAGCCCGCGGTAGAACTCCGGGAACCACCACATGTGCGTGTACGGGATACCGTCGTTGTAGTCGGCCAGGTAGGGCTGCATCTTCGCCTGGTTCTGCGTGCTAACGAACACCACAGCGTTCGCCGGTGGTGTGAAATCGTCGGTGAAACCGTTCCCCTGGTAACCCCGGTTCCGCAAGATCCACGGCCACGGCCAGATGTTCACGCTCTGGTCGATCACGACCTGCAAGTCCTTACCCTGACCCGACTCTGCGGCGTATTTGTCGATGTCGTCGCGCAGGACGTTGAGCGCGGGTGAGCCCTGCGCGTAGATCAGCGCCTCCTGTGGGTAGCCGCCCACGTTACCCTGGTCGTACGCGGCCATCACGCCCGCGCGCACCGTGAAGACGAACAGCGAACCGAACAGCCCGACCGCCGCCACCTGTCCGGCCATCCGCCAGGCGCCCGACCGCGCGACCCAGGCGACGACGCCCGCCGCAGCCAGCGCCAGCAGCCACGCGACGATGGAGAGTGGGCTTGCCGGCCCTACGGCCTGGAAAATGATCGTCGCTACGATCGCCAGCGCACCGCCGTAGACCAGCGGCAGGTAGCCGTCCAGCCAGGGCGGGACGACCGAAGCCGGCCTTTGTTCTACCTTGGCGGCGCCGCGCTTCGGCTTCGACTCGGGCTGCGCGGGTGCTTCGGCCGGCTGCCCTACGTTCGCGAGCACGTCGTCGACGATCTTCGCGCCCAGGAGTGTCAGCGGCAGCGCGATGTGCACGATGAGCCACGGCATCTTCTCGCCCGCCACGGTCAGCCCGAAGAGCGACGCGAGCGTCCAGAAGAGCAGGAACTTCGTGAAGCTCTCCATCTGGAGCAGCATCACGCCGCCGATCGCGACAATGAAGCTGAGCTTCCACCACGCGCCGATCAGCGGCGCCTCGCCCGGGATCAGGCTGAAGACGAGGACCACCAGCAGGACCGACGCGGACAG
>JBIOYF010000158.1:0-2393 GCA_044870035.1 Dehalococcoidia bacterium | reverse complement strand
ACGCCGGCCGAACGCTCCATGCCGACGGCGACGATTCGACTGCGCCGCGCGCGCAGCGGACCGTCAGCGCAGCGTTCGAGCGCTACTTCGCCGGCGACGCCTACGCGCTCGATCGCCTCGCCGTCGATCTGTCCGGCGTGAAGAGCGATTTTCAGCGTACCGTGCTCAAAACGTTGCGCGAGCTCGTCAAGCCGGGCACGACGATGAGCTACGGCGAGCTGGCGGCCGCCGCGGGGCGGCCCGGCGCTGCGCGTGCCGTCGGCGCCACGATGGCGAACAATCCTCTACCGCTGATCATCGCATGCCACCGCGTCCTCGCGTCGGACGGCACCCTGCACGGCTACGGCGGTGGGCTCGATATGAAGCGCAGTCTGCTGAAGATGGAAGGCGCGCAGCTACCGGCGAAAGAAGAGCGGCGATGATCCCGAGCCCATTTGTCGAGCTGTACGTCTCTGCCCGCTTGGCGGGTGAAGAAACGCCGCAACGCCCGGTGGCGCCCCAGCGGCGTCCGATCTGGGCGCAGTGGCTGGCGCGACTGCTCGTCCGCCTCGCCGCCGAGCTGGCCGGCGCACACGTCCGCATCGAATATCCACCGGCGCGCGCTAACAAGGTGTCATTCTGAGCGGCTAGTCCGGCGCAGCCGGACGACAGCGAAGAATCTCCCGTCCCTTAGTAGAGCCCAACAACCGCCAGGGAGACTCGCCCAGGAGATGGCCCGGCCGCCGACACGCTACACTGTCATTCCTCGCGAAGAACCCAGCAACGAAGGAGATCCCGGTATGTCCACGCCGCTTCCCATCCCCGAGGCCGTCCAGAGCCTGGCCAAGCTCTTCGAGGATCGCAGCGTCGACGAGCAGAAGGCGCTCCTCGCCGCGCTCGAGCGCGCCGGCGCCGCCGTCTACCGATCACTCGCGGCCGGCGAGCGCGACGAAGCGCTCGCGGTCGAACTGCTCGCCGCCGCCGATCGCGAAGAAGCAAACGCCGAGCTACTGGAAAGGCACCTCTAGGGACAAAGCTTTAGCTGAGTACGCCTGCAACTAGGTTCAAGCGCATTGTAGGGCGCTATCCCGATCAGGTGGTCATGGCGGTTCTAGACCCTCGCCGGGGCGGCAACGATCTCGACAACGCGAGCGGCAACTGGCCCGCCCTTGCCCTTGAGATCGAGCTGAACCTGCAGGGCCTCCGGATAGCGGTCGCGGACCTCTTGGTAGACCCGCTCTGACATGACGATCTGCCCCGCTTTGGCTTCGCCTTGGAGGCGGGCGGCGGTGTTGACCACGTCGCCGATGGCGGTGAAGTCCTTCACCTCACCGGCGCCGACGTTGCCCACGAAGGCTGGGCCGAAGTCCATGCCGATTCCGAGAGGGAGCCAGGGCACCTCCCTGGAGCCGTGACCGGCGGCCCGGAGGATGCCCTCGGCTGCGGCGGCCATCTTGTCGAAACAAGCGGGGCCGGCGAAGCCGGTGAGGAACAGGGCCATCACCTCGTCGCCGACGAACTTGTCGATGACTGCATCGTGCTTATAGAGGACGGTGGCGGCGGCGGCATAGAAGCGACCGAGAAGGCGGGCAACCTCCTGGGGCGGCTTCGACTCTGCAAGGGCGGTGAAGCCGCGTGCGTCGGCGAAAAGGACTCCGACTTCGATGTCCACGCCACCGGCGGGACCCATTTCCAGTCAGCCAGCGCAAAACCGGGGATTCTTACGAGAGGGAACGTGACCAACAAGCTTGAACAGCTTGCCGCCGATGCCACCAAACGGCTCATATCCCAACTCGCAGCGCGGGGCGCTGGGCAACAGCCGGCTCAGGCGGCGCAACCAGAGGAAACCGTGGCCGCTCATGCAGAGGATCGTTTTCCACTTATCCTGCTCCTCTGTGGTCATTAGCCGCTGCTCGTTTGCCATTGCTATAGCCTCTCTGTCGTTCCCAAGCCCCAAGTAGGGCGCATTCGAGCAGTATTCTACACCCGTACAACAAGCGCGAGCCACACTTCGCACTGACATACACCAGCGATCCGTCCCCCAGCCGCCTCGATCGCCGCGCGGCAGATCGCCTCTTGCTCCTCGATCACGCCGCTCGCGACGAGCGAGCCGCCCACCGCGAGCGCCTCGATTAGCTCCCGGGCCATCGACTGCAGGAGCCGGCTGCTCAGGTTCGCCAGCACCAAGTCGTAACGACCGGCCGGCGGCTCCGCAAACGGCCACACGTCCCCCAGCGATCCGTTCGCGACGCGCACAACGTCTCGCACGCTGTTGCGCGCTGCGTTCTCGTCCGTCGCGCGGACGGCCATCGGATCGACGTCCAGCGCGTCGACGGCGTCCGCGCCGAGCGCCGCCGCCGCGATCGAGAGGATGCCCGAGCCACACCCAACGTCGAGCACGCGCGCGCGCGGAC
>JBIOYF010000157.1:0-2722 GCA_044870035.1 Dehalococcoidia bacterium | reverse complement strand
GCATCGTTCCCGTTCGATGACGAAGCGGAGCGCACGAGCTGGGCCTACTTCCCGCGCAACCACCAGGGCCTGCCCTTGCTGGAGCAAGACGCGCGCCAGCAGAAGCTCGCGCACGCGCTCTTCGCCTGCTCGCTCAGCCTGCCCGGCTACGCCAAGGCGACGGCGATCATGGCGCTCGAGAGCGTGCTGAACGAGATCGAGCAGCGCCGCGCCGACGCGGTGCGCGATCCGGGCCGCTACTTCGTCAGCGTCTTCGACCAGCCCGGCGCGCAGCGCTGGGGCTGGCGGCTGGAGGGCCACCACGTGTCGCTCAACTTCACGCTTGCTGACGGTCAGGTCGTCTCGCCCACGCCGATCTTCCTCGGCGCGAACCCCGCGGAGGTCCGCCACGGCGACACGGCCGTCACGCGCCCCTGCGCCGAAGAAGAAGACGCCGCGCGCGAGCTGCTGCTCTCGCTCGACAGCGACCAGCGCGCCGCCGCGGCCATCTGCGACACGGCCCCGCCCGACTTCGTCCTGTCGAACGCGCCGCGCGTGCTGGACGCGTGCCGGCCCGGCGATGTCGCGCCGCGGCTGCTCGCGCCGCTCTTCGAATCGATGCCGGACGAACAACGCACAGCCCTCGCGTTCGATGTCGCGGCGCCACGCGGCATCGCAGCGTCGTCGCTGGACGGCGCGCAGCGCAAGCTGCTCTCCGACCTGATCGACGTCTACACCGAGCGCTTGCCGGAACCGCTGGCTCAGATCGAACGCAACAAGATCGACCCCGATAGTGTGCACTTTGCCTGGGCCGGGGAAGACAAGCCGCGCCGTCCGCACTACTATCGACTGCAAGCGCCGTCGTTCCTCGTCGAGTACGACAACACGCAGGACGGCGCGAACCACGTTCACGCCGTCTGGCGCAATCCCGCCAACGATTTCGGCTACGACGCGCTGCGCGCGCACGTGCGGGAAGCGCACTAGAGACAGCGCCCACTCGCCTGGGCTTTAGGGGTGACGTGCACGTGAGGGTTTGTTAGGATGGGCTATCCATGGCTCAGGACGCTCCGCTGACTCTAACCTCGGTAGCCACGACAGCAGCAACCCAGAGCCAGCACGTTTCGACATTCCGCGCCTTCCGCAATCGCAATTACCGTCTCTATTACTCCGGGCAGCTCATTTCACTCAGCGGCACGTGGATGCAGACCATCGCGCAGGCCATCCTTGTCCTCGACATCACCGACTCCAAGATCGCGCTCGGCACGGTCGTCATGCTCCAGTTCCTGCCGATCACCATCTTCGTGCTCATCGCCGGCGTGATCGCGGACCGTGTACCTAAGCGCCCGTTCATCATCGCCACGCGCGCAGTCGCAATGATGCAAGCGATCTTGCTCACGCTCCTTGTCTGGTCCGGCACGGTCGAGCTCTGGCACATCTACGTCCTCGCACTAATGCTCGGCCTCTCCAACGCGTTCGAGCAGCCCACCCGCCAGGCCTTCATTATCGAGATGGTCGGCCGCGAGGACATCTCCAACGCAGTCGCGCTCAACTCCGGCATGTTCAACTCCGCGCGACTCATCGGCCCCGGCATTGGCGGGCTGGTGATCGCCGCTGTCGGCGTCAAGGGCGCATTCCTCATCAACGCGCTGACGTTTATTCCGATTATGGGCGCTCTTGCCCTCATGGACACATCGAAGCTCTTCACGCCGGAACCGCGCAAGGCCGGCAATCCTTTCCGGGAGCTGCGCGACGGCCTAGCCTACGTCTATCACACACCTGCGACGATGTTCATCGTGATCATGCTCGTCTTTGTCGGCACGTTTGGATTCAACTTCATGGTCATGCTGCCTTTGCTCAACCGGTACGTCCTCGGCGGCGGTGCCATCAAGCTCGGCTTTCTCATGGCCGCGCTCGGGCTGGGCGCGGTCATCTCGGCGCTCTTCGTTGCGCGCCGCGAACGCACCACACGCGAGATGTTGTTCGTTGGCGGGGCGGCGTTCGCGATCTTCATCGGAGCGGTCGCCATCAGCCAGTGGTACGCCGTCTCGTTGATCGCGCTGTTCTTCACGGGCATGGCGAGCACAGCGTTTCAAGCCACCGCGAACACCTCGATGCAGCTCACCGCTCCCGACCACCTGCGGGGCCGGGTCATGGGGCTGTACATGCTGCTTTTCGCCGGCTCGACGCCGATCGGCGGGTTCCTCACCGGCTACATGGCGGAGCATCTTGGCACGCAGGCAGCCGTTGGCATCTGCGGCGGGCTCTCAGGTTTCGGAGTCCTGCTCGGCTTGCTCTACTACGTCACCCACCGGGAACAGATCCCGAACACCGCCGGCGAGGCGCTGCCGGCCTAGCGCAGTTGGACCTCTAACTTCGAGCTTCGAAACTACTTCCCCTTACCGGCCGAAAACAGGATCCGCCGGAAGCCGTAGAAGACCGGCGTCTGCGGGAAGCGCTCCCGCAAGCGAGCGCGGTAGCGCTCCATGAACGGAGCGCGCAGCTCGTCGGGCAGGCGCTCCATGTACGGCACCAACGCCGTGCCGGACGTCCAGTCTGCCAACGCGTCCGCGTCCGGCAGCACGTGCGGGTAGACCTTCTCAAACACGACGATGTCCGTCGCGCCGCTGTCGTACAGGAGCTGCGCATACTCTTCCACGCCCTGCGTGCCCCACGACCGCCGGTAGCCCTTTAGCGCGCCGCGGAACGGATCTTCCGTCGCGAGCTCATCGATGAAGGCGTGCGT
>JBIOYF010000156.1:0-2488 GCA_044870035.1 Dehalococcoidia bacterium | reverse complement strand
AAGATCTGTGCACAAAATGGGCGGTCTCAGCTTCAGGATTTTTCGAAAATGCCAAAAGCAATCAGACCATCAAACGCCGCCCTCAGCAGCGTCGAACGGCTCTTCCCGAGCGACCTCCGGACCATGGCCGAGCTCATCGACGAAGGGCAAGATATTGGTACCATTGGCGCGGCCTAAGGTCCGGCATTACGAGAGGTGAACGCATGATCCCAACACAACCGTTCGGCTCAACAGGACACGAGAGCACGCGCATCATTTTCGGCGCGGCGGCGCTCTGGAACGCGACGGAGGAGGAGGGCGAGCGCGCACTCGAGCTGGTGCTGTCGCGCGGCATCAACCACATCGATACGGCGGCCATGTACGGCCGCGCGGAGCGACGCGTGGGCGCGTGGATGCCGCGCCACCGCGATCGCTTCTTCCTGGCGACGAAGACGCACGAGCGCACGTACGAGAAGGCGCGCGACATGATCCGCCACTCGCTCGAGCGGATGCAGACCGACCACGTCGATCTGATCCAGCTCCACAACCTGGTCGACGAGGCGGAGTGGGAGACGGCGTTCGCGCCGGGCGGCGCGCTGGAAGCGGCGGTCGAGGCGCGCGAGCAGGGACTGACGCGCTTCATCGGCGTGACGGGCCACGGCGTGACCGTCGCGGCGATGCACCTGCGCAGCCTCGAGCGCTTCCCGTTCGACTCGGTGCTGCTGCCGTACAACTACGCGATGATGCAGAACGCCCAGTACGCCGCCGACTTCGAGTCGCTGTCGCACGTGTGCGTCGAGCGCGGCGTGGCGATGCAGACGATCAAGGCGATCACGCTGGGCCCCTGGAACGAGAAGGAGCACACGCACAACACCTGGTACGAGCCGTTCGTCGACGCGAACGACATCGACTGCGCTGCGCGCTACGTGTTAGGGCGGCCGGGCGTGTTCCTGAACACGGCGTCGGACATGCGACTGCTGCCGCTGATCCTCGACGCGGCCGAGCGCTTCTCCGCTCCGCCTTCGGACGAGGAGATGCGCGCGCTCGCCTCGAAGCGCGCGATGGCGCCGCTGTTCGTCTAGCTAACCCCTCCCCAGTGAGAGGGGGACGCCGCGTCCCGACGCAACGTTGACGGAACATGAGCCACAGATCGGCACAGATGAAACACGGATAATTCTTAAGAGCTTCGACTCAAGAACATTATCTGTGTCAATCTGTGTTCATCTGTGGCCAATTACACCTGTTCGAAGTAACGGGCGCGTTCCCAGTTGGTGACGGCGCGGCGGTACTGTTCGACTTCCCAGCGCCGCATGGCGGCGTAGTGATCGACGAAGGCGTCGCCGAAGAAGTCGCGCGCGAGGGATGACGCGGCGAAGCGCTCGACGGCTTCGTCGAGCGTGCGCGGCAGGCGCGGAGCTTCGCTGGCGCGATAGGCGTCGCCGCTGATCGGCGGCGGCGGCTCGAGCTTGCGCTCGATGCCGTGCAGGCCGCCGGCCAGCGTGGCGGCGAAGCCGAGGTAGGCGTTAACGTCGGCGCCGGGCACGCGCGTCTCGATGCGCGTGGCGCTGGGCGAGCCGGCGATGACGCGCAGCGCGACGGTGCGGTTCTCCAAGCCCCAGGTGACCGTCGTGGGCGCCCAGCTGCCCGCGACGAAGCGCTTGTACGAGTTGACGTTCGGGGCGTACATGAGCATCAGCTCCGGCAGCGTGGCCATGACGCCGGCGACGTAGGAACGCAGCGTGTCGGACGCGCCGTGCTGCGCGGTGCCGTCGAAGAAGAGGTTGCGTTCACCATCGAGCGACCAGAGGCTCTGGTGCAGGTGGCCGCTGCAGCCGTCGATGCGGTCGTCGTACTTCGCCATGAACGTCGGGACGACGCCGTGCTGCGCGGCGATCTCTTTCGCGCCGCTCTTGTACAGTAGCGCGCGGTCGGCGGCCGCGACGGCATCGGCATAGTGGAGGTTCATCTCGTACATGCCTTCGCCGTGCTCGCGGTTGTAGCCCTCGACTGGGACGCCGTAGTCGATCATCATCTTGCAGATGCGGCCGACGACGTCATCGTCGATGCTGGCGTGGTGGATGCTGTAGCAGTTCAGTCCGGGGTTGAGCGGCTGCAGGTCGCTGTAGCGTTTGGAGCGCAGGCTCTGCTGGTCTTCGCGGAAGAGGCGCACTTCGAACTCTGCGGCCATCTTGGGGCGAAAGCCCATCGATCCGGCGCGCTCGACGACGCGCTGGAGCACCTGCCGCGGCGAAACGGTGAGCGGCTCGCCGCCCTCCGTCGCGTAGTCGCAGACGACCGCCGCAACGCCCTCCTCCCACGGAACGATGCGGAACGTCTCGAGATCGGGCTGCATGACGATATCGGCGAAGCCGGTGTCGGCGCTGCCGACGGCGAGGCCTTCGATGATCTGCTCTGCGATGTCCCAGCCGAAGATGACGTCGCACTGGGGGAAGCCGGGTCCGCGACAGCCTTCGATGAAGTGCTCAGCGAGGATGCGCTTACCGCGATA
>JBIOYF010000155.1:0-2590 GCA_044870035.1 Dehalococcoidia bacterium | reverse complement strand
GTGCGGAGCTGCTTCGCGAGCCAGGGGAGGTTGAACCAGACGATGCGCATGGTGCCGGAGGTATCGCCGATCGTCGCAATCGTACCGTTCCGGCGGCCGAGGCGTGTCTCCTCCGCGCTCCAGACCTGCGCGCGCACCGTCTGCTCTTCGCCGGGCGTCAGCTCCGCGATCGGTCGCAGGCTGGCGAAGTCGTTGTGGCGGCGCGGGAAGTAGTAGAGGATGTCGCGCACGGTGTGCACGCCCAGCTTCTCGAACTTCGCCGCTGTGGCGCCCTTGACGCCCTTCAGGACAGTGATCGGCGCGTCTACGCCCGTGGCCTTGTCTACGGGCTTAGGGGCGCGCGTGCGCGGCTCCGCTCGCGTCGTCGTCGGCGCGGCGCCTGAGAGCGCGGCGAGCGCTTCGCTCAGCCAGCGACGGCGCTCGTCGGGCGAGAGCGATCGATAGCCGCCGTCCGGCAGCGAGCGGATCGCGCCGGCCAGCGGCGCGCTCTTGGCCGCGCCGTTCTGCTCGAGCAGCACCGCCAGAAAGCGATCGAGCCCGCCCATGACGGCGCTGTCCTGGAACTTCTTGTTGCGCTCCAGCTCCAGGATCTTGCGCACCTTCTGGAGCGTGTCGTCCGCTGGCGGCTTCGTGCGTCGCGCGATCGGCATGGCGCCTACGATCGTACCGCGCTGTGCTGCTCCGCGACGACCACCGCCAGCCCAATCAGCCCCGGCCCGCCGTGCACGCCGATCACGGGACCGATGCGCCCTTCATGGACGAGGACGCCCGGGCAGCGCTTCGTCAATTCGGCGACGAGATAGCTCGCGTCGGCCGGTGTTGTGCTGTCCATCACGGTTGCCTGCTCGATGGCGGCGTCTTCCAGGCAGATGCGCAGCATCTCATCGAGTGCGCGGCGGCGCGTGCGGACGCGCGCCAGCGGGTGGGCCACGCCGTCGCGGATGGTGAGGATCGGCTTGAGCCTGAGCAGCCCGCCGACGAACGCTTGCGCTCGCCCGATGCGACCGCCGCGCCGCAGGTATTCGAGCGTGTCGACGGTGACGGCGAGCCGCTGGCGCCGCAGCACAGAGCGCGCCAGGCCCGCGCAGGTCTCGAGATCGGCGCCGCCGCGCGCGGCCTCCGCCGCCGCGATCACAGCGAACCCCATCGCCATCGAGACGGTGCCGGAGTCGATCACGTCGATCGCGCAGCGGCCGATGAGCTCCCGCGCGGCGAGCTGCGCCGTGCCGACTGTGCCCGAGAAGCCGGATGACAGATGGACCGAGAGAATGCGGTCGGTCTCGCCGGCCAGCGCTTCGTAGATGCGCTGAAACTCGCCGGCGGACGGCTGCGACGTCTGGGGCAGATCGCGCGATGCGGCGAGCATGTGGAAAAACTGTTCGCTGCTGATGTCGACGCCGTCGCGGTACGACTTGTCGCCGAAGATCACCTGTAACGGCACTACCGTGATGCCCAGCTCTCGAACGAGCTCGTTCGGCAGGTCGGCCGTGCTGTCGGTGACGATCCTGACGGGGCGCTCGGCTTGCTGCGGCGCCTGCGGCTTGGACGGTAGGATGCGCTGGCGCAGCCGATGGAGGAAGCTCATTCCAGCGACAGGATGTACGGATAGTGCGGCTGCCCTCCGCGCACCAGCTCGACTTCCAGGGACGGGTAAGCTGCGCGCAATGACGCGATAAGCGCCTCCGCGTCGGCTTCGCGCACATCCTCGCCGCTGTACACCGTGAGGAGGCTCGCTTCGTCCGATAGCAACTCGTCGACGCACTGGCGCACCGCAGCCGGCAGGTCGTCCGCAACGACGCGTAGCGCGCCCTCCACGATACCGATCGCCTGCCCGACGGCGACGGCGCGCCCGTCGAACGTGGTCGCGCGCACCGCGCGGGTGACCTCCGCCGAGCGTACGGATGCGAGCGCGCGCTCCATCGTCTCGGCGTTCGCCTCGAAGGAGAGGTCGCGGTTGAGCGCCAGCACCGCCGCCACGCCCTGCGGCAGCGAGCGCGATGGCACCACCGCGACGCGCTTCGTGCTCTCTTTTGCAGCCTGCCGCGCGGCGGCGATGATGTTCTTGTTGTTGGGCAGCACCACCACGTCGGCCGCCGGGCACGCCTCGATCGCCAGGAGGATCTCGCCGGCGCTGGGGTTCATCGTCTGGCCGCCGTGGACGAGGTGCGTGACACCGACGCTGCGGAACGCCGCCTCGATACCTGCGCCGGCAGCGACGGCGACGACGTCGAGTGTGGACGCGACAGGCGGCGGCACCGCGTCCGCCACGAAGCGCGCGATCTGCGCCTCCAGGTTGTCGACCTTAACGTGCGAAACTTCTCCGAGCGAGCGCCCGTACGCGATGGCGCCGTCCGGGTCTTCGGTGTGCAGGTGTACGCGCAGCAGTTCTTCGCCACCGACGATGAGCAGCGACGTGCCCATCGCGGCGAGCCGTTCGCGCGCGTTGTTCGTGGCGGCACTGGGCCGCGTAACGATGAATTCGGTGCAGTAGCCCCGCTCGCCGTGCGTCGCTCCGTGCAGCGCGCCCTCGGCGCGCCAGCCGTCGCGAACGGCGGCCTGTGGCGCGAGGTCCACGTCGAGTGGCTGGCCG
>JBIOYF010000154.1:0-3749 GCA_044870035.1 Dehalococcoidia bacterium | reverse complement strand
CGCCGGAGCTGGCCTCGATCCGCGCTGAGGTGATCGACTGGCTGCGGGCCGATGCAGAGTCGCGCTCGTACGCGCTGATGGGCCCGCGAGCCGACGGTTAGCGCAGCAGGACATCGATCCTGCCTTCGCCGAAAAACCCGGGCTCGTAGATGAGCCGGGCCGGCCGCGCGTCGACCGGCAGCTCGAACGCGACGTTGCCGCGTATCGTCTCGCCGGGCCGCAGCGTACCGAAGTCCAGGGCTCGGTCGACGCCGATGAAGGTCCGGTCGTACGAGAAGTCGTCGGCGTCCCGCAGGCTGAAGTCGAACGAGCTGTAGTCTTTCGTCTGGTCTGAGACGTTCTCCAGCGAAACATCGATCAGCACCCAGCGCCGGCCCGCTTCCGGCTGGTTGAACTCATCCGATGATTCGTACGGGTTCGTGACGCCGTTGACGGTCAGCGCGAAATCGCCCGCGGTCACCGCCCGACCGACGATGCCCGGCGGTAGTGGCGTCGCCGTTGCATCAGAGCCGCCGCCAAAGAAATCGCTGCTCAGTGAGAAATCGCCGCCGAACTGGTCGAAGAACGGCTTGATGTCCTCGCCGCACTCCTGGATGATCGCGGCTTGGAAGCCGGCCGGCTCCTGTGGCGTGGCCTCCGGCGTGGGCAGCGTCAGCGCGCCGCCGAAGCCGTTCTTGCTGATCGCGTCGACCGCGTCAAGGGCATAGTCGATCTCGTCGAGCAGCGCCTGGTGGTAGTCACGCAGCTCAGGAGGCGGATCGATGTCGTTCACGGCGTCCCTGAGGTCCTCGATCGGGCCTTTGAGCTGGCCGAGCGCTTCGAAGGCCTGCGAAAGCGCGTCTTCCAGGCTGACCGTGCCTTCGGCCGTCGGCTGGCTGTCAAGCTGTTCGAACGCAGAGCCGGCGGCGCCGAGAAACGACGTTACGGGCTCGCAGAGCTGCTTCGCGTAGGATCGCACAGCGTCAGCGACGGGCGTCTTCTCCGCCTCGTTGCGCGCGGCTTGGTACGTCGCATCAGAGCTGCTGGGCGTGCTGGTCGAGTCGCCGTTACTCCCTCCACAGGCGGCCGGCAGCAGCCACAGCACCAGCGCTCCAGCGAACAGTAGCTTCAATTTCACGGTCGCCAACCTCCTTGTTGGCTTATCGACCGCTCGACGGCGGGAACGTAACCGCCTTACTCCCAGCGAAACTCCTGGAGGCGCACGATCGCCTCGTCGATGCGTTCGTCCGGCACGGTGATCGAGAGGCGCACGTAGCCCTCGCCGTTCTTGCCATAACCGTTGCCCGGCGTGACGACGACGCCGGTCTGGTCCAGCACGCGTTCGGCGAAAGCGACCGAACTGATCCCGCCCGGCAGGCCGGCCCAGACGTACAGGCTCGCCTTCGGCGGCGTGACCCGCAGCCCGATGTCGCGCAGCGCCGCGACCACCTTGTCGCGCCGCCGCTGGTAGATGCGGTTGTGCTCCGCGATGCAGTCCTGCGGCCCCTCGAACGCGGCGATCGCCATCCGCTGGATCGCCTGCGGGATGCCCGAGTCGAGGTTCGTCTTCACCCGCGTCAGGGCGTCGATCAGCGCCGGGTTGCCGACCGCCATCCCGATGCGCCAGCCGGTCATGTTGTAGCTCTTCGAGAGCGAGTGCACCTCGATGCTCACGTCCCGCGCCCCCCGCGCCTCCAGGAAGCTCGGCGGCACGAACTCGTCGTACGCGACTTCGCTGTAGGCCATGTCGTGCACGATG
Organism: Dehalococcoidia bacterium; assembly: GCA_044870035.1. Lineage (GTDB taxonomy): Bacteria > Chloroflexota > Dehalococcoidia > DSTF01 > RBG-16-68-14 > JBBDXS01. The sequence goes on along the minus strand of JBIOYF010000154.1, from coordinate 2,011 downwards.
ACGATGTCATGCCTTTTCGCGAACGCGACCGCGCGCTCGAAGAAGTCGAGGTCGGCGATGGCCGCCGTCGGGTTGTTCGGGTAGTTCAGCCAGAGCAGCTTCGCCTGATCGGCGATATCCGGCGGGACCGCGTCGAGATCGGGCAGGAAGCCGCGCTCCTCGCGTAGCGGCAGCTCGTAGTTCGTGCCGCCGCAGAGCTCGACGGAGACGGAGTAGACCGGGTAGCCGGGGTCCGGCGTGAGCGCGAGATCGCCCGGATCGATCAGGCAGAGCGGCAGGTGGCCGATGCCCTCCTTCGAGCCGATCAGCGGCACCACCTCGCGGTCCGGGTCGAAGCTCAGCCCGAAGCGGCGCTCGTACCAGCCCGCGATCGACCGGCGTAGCTCCGGCAGGCCGTCCGTCTCCGGGTAACGGTGGTTGGCCGGGTCGCGCGACGCCTCGATCAGCGCATCGAGGATGTGCGGTGGCGTCGGCAGGTCGGGATCGCCGACGCCGAACGAGATGATATCGACGCCCTCGGCTCGCTTCTGCGCGATCTTCTTGGAGATCTGCGCGAACAGGTACGCCGGCAGCTGCTGGACCCGGCGGGCGAGCGCCACTAGTATCGCCCCCGGACGCGGATGTGCGCGCCGCGGTGCTTCTCCAGCACCTGGCGCACCTCGTCTTCGTCGAGCGGCCGGCGGTAGTCGATCCCGATCGCCGCGATCGTGAAGCCGAGCCTCTGGTAGAGCGCGATGGCGCGTCCGTTGTCCGGGCTCGTGGTGAGCGCTGCTCGACGAAAGCCGTGCTCCCGGAACCAGGCGATCGACCAGCGCATCAGCGCCTCGCCCAGGCCGCGCCCCTGGTAGTCGGGATGCAACGCCACCTCCGAGACGTACCCCGTGCTCGCATCTTCTGGTCGCAAGTGCAGGAGCCCCGCGGTCTTACCCGCCTCGTCCTCCAAGATCCGGACCTCCGTGCCGCTGCGCAGGACCTCAGCCCAGCCTCGCGCTGTCGCCGACGGGTTAAAGAACGCTACGGAAATCAGCTCCACGATCGCCTCGGCGTCATCCGGGCGCGCGGGCCGCAGCCGGAAGCCGGGTGCGACCGCTTCGTCGGTCGCGCCCGTCGCCGGCAGCTCGACCAGCTCCATACGCAGCCACTCGCGCGAGACCTCAAACGCCTGCCCGACGAGCACCGGCTCGACGTACGGGCGCTGAGCCCTGTCCGTGAGCCGCAGAAACATGCCGAAGGGCGCCTCATCGAGGCTGAATAGCCCGGTCAGCCGCGCCAGCATTGGTGGGAACAGGGAAACAAACGACGCCTGATCGGGAAACGCGTAGTGCAGATCGACGCGCTCCGTTCGCGGCTCCGCGACGAGCACCGCGTCACCATCGACCGCGATGCACTCCGGCCGCGCGGCCTCCAGCGCTCGGAACTCGGCCTCGGACAGCGGCATGCGCCGTAGCGCGCCCCGCTGCGCCTTCCGATACGCATCTATCGGCGCTTCCACCCCGATCCGTCGTATCGTCTTCATCCCGCTTCCCACTTCTCGCTTCCCGCGTCTAGTCGGCCCATTCCCCCTCGAACACCTCCACGGCCGGGCCCCTCAGATAGACTTCGCTCTCGCCGTCCCACTCGACCGCGAGCTCGCCGCCGGGCTGGAGCATGGTCGCCCGGTCGTCAACCAGGCCGGCCAAGCTCGCCGCGACGAAGGCCGCCGAGACGCCCGTGCCGCAGGCCAGCGTCTCGCCCACGCCGCGCTCCCACACCCGCGCTTCGATCCGGTCGCGGGCGAGCACCCGCGCCACGCCGAAGTTGACCCGTCGCGGAAAGAGCGGGTGGTGCTCTACCTTCGGGCCTAGTTCCAGCAGCGGGTACTGGGCCACCGGCGTATCGATGAAATGGACCGCGTGCGGGTTGCCCATCGAGACGCAAGTGACCGCGATCGTTCGGCCATCTACGCTCAGCGGGTAGTCGCGGATCGGCGGCTCCGCCTCGATCGCGACGGGGATCTCCTGCGCCGCGAAGC
>JBIOYF010000153.1:0-21703 GCA_044870035.1 Dehalococcoidia bacterium | reverse complement strand
CCGCCCCGGACCCCGTGCGCCGGCGCGGGGTCGGCGTGATCGTCGGCGTATCCGTGGGCGTGAACGTCAGCGTCGGCGTGAACGTCTTCGTCGGCGTGCTGGTCGGCGTGAACGTGGGCGTCGGCGTCGGCGTATCCGTGGGGGTCGCCGTGGCCGTCGCCGTCGCCGTCGGCGTTGCGGTGGGGCACGGCGCGGGGCAGATAGGCGTCGGCGTGGCGGTAGGCCGCACACAGCTCATCGTCAAGGTCTCCAAGCCGCTCTCTGCGTGGATGACGCCTTCGACTTCGATGAGGTCCGTGGCCGCCTGCGCCGCGTGCACCATGGTGACGGCCCCTGAGTTGGTGCACTGGAAAAGCACGGTGGCGATCAACCCGAGATAGGTGGACGACGGTGCGCCGATGCCTTTGGCGCAGCCGACACCTACGCTGCCGGCGACGCTGTCGGGGCTCAGCGCTTCGAACGTGCAATCCGGCCACCAGTCCGCATCGGCGACAGCCGTATGGTCTTCGAAGAGGGCCTGGACGCCGCCGGTGAAATCCAGCGCCACATCGAAGCCCGAGTACGAGGCGATATCGCCCAGGCTGTTCAGGTACACCTTCACGATGAACACATCGTCCGGATCGAGCAGGCAGATGTCACCAGCCGGGGTTGAGGTATCCGTATCGCAGACGTTCTCCTTCGGATAGGGCATGCTCAGATCGGGCGTCGGCGCGCTTGGAGCGGCATTAGGGTCCTGAAGCTCCATCGCTATCGAGAAGTCCAGACCCGGATGCGGGCCGTGCGCTCCTGCCCTCTGCTCCTCTCCACCTCCCACCAAGAACAGAGCCAGCCCCACGGCGGCCGCGACAAACGCCGCCGCTAAAGCGAGAAGGCCTCCACGTATCAGTCGGCTCTGCTTCATCTGCGTGGCACCTGCGCTCCTCCCTACCTATTCATCGACCACCCTTTAGCGCTTCGTACCGCTTGCACACTCCATCTAGCTAAAAGGGGGGCGTCCCAATCCTTGGGACGTCCCCCCTTACGTTCCGTCGTGGTCGCTAGGACCTTAGTATAGCGCTATATCCGATTCGTTGCCATCCACAGGATGAACAGCGCGTCGATCGAGTTCGTCCGTCCGTCGTGGTTCACGTCTGCGTTCTCCGGCAGCGGCACGTCGTCGACAATGCCCGCCTCGTCCCAGAGGACCCAGAGCGCGTCCGTGCTGTCGATGCGGCCATCGCCGTTCACGTCGCCCTTCGTCACCGAGGGCGTCGCCGTTGGCGGGCGCGGCGTGTTCGTCGCCGTCGCCGGCCGCGGCGTGTTCGTCGCGGTTGCCGGCCCCGGCGTGGTCGGCACTGACGTGTTGGTCGGCGTCACCTGCGGGCCGGTCGTGTTCGTCGGCGTCGGCGTGTCGACCGGGCCGCCGCTCGCTCCGCAGGTCACGGTCAGCTTCTCGTCTGCGCCTTCTCCGTGGGCCTCTGCGCTCGCATCGGTAAGGCTCGTGTTGCCGAAGCCGGAGACGAGGGTAATCGACGCGGGACTAGCCGGCGCTGGACTCGGGCACGTAAAGTCAACATGGTAGATCTGGCCCGTGTAGCTGGATGACGCGGCGCCGATGCCGTGCCCGCAGCCGGCGGCAAGCTGGCCCGGCGCGGCAAAGTGGGCCGCAAATGTGCAATCCGGCCAATTGCCGGCGCCGGTCTGACTCAATGAAGCTTCATTCACAGTAAGGCCACCCGTGTACTGCAGAACCGAGTCGTACCCGTCGAAGGTCAGACCAGCGGGGACGGTGTTCACCTTGACCGCCAGCGTAAACGTCGCCCCGGCGGCGACGGTGCAGGTCGTGGGGCCCGCCGTGCTGTCACAACCCGCGGAAGCGATCGAGAAGTCCAGCCCCGCGTGCGGGAAGTCCGCCTGCGCCTTGTTGCCGTTGCCCGGCCCGAAGGCCAGCACGACCGCGGCCACCGCCAGGGCGACGACCGGCCCGGCCAGGAGCAGCAGCCGCAATGTCCGATTGGTGGAGAGCATACCCATCCAGCTCCTTCCTACGTAGTACCTAGCCTACCTGGCGGCCCGGGCAAGCCTTCGCCCGATGACGCCTGCGCCCGCGGCGCCCGCTACCAGCACGCCGATCAGCAACCACAGCCCGGAGCCCGAGCTGCCGTCATGGTCAGGTCCTGCCGTCCCGGTACCGGGTAGCTTGGTCGGCACGGGAAGCGGCGTTGCCGTCGGCGGCGAGCCGCACGTGATGTTCAATGTCTCCAACGTCCCGGCGCCCTCGGCGTGGTGTTCCGAAACGGTTTCCAGCAGGTCGGTGCTCCCATCGCCGGCAACCAGGCTGATCGTCCCCGAATCGCTGCAGGTGAAGTCGTTGGCGAGCAGCACGCCCGTGTACGTCGACGGGCCCGAGTCGATGCCGATCGAACAGCCACCTGCTACGATCCCCGCTTCGAAGTGCGTTACCGGGAATCCGCAGTCCGGCCAGTTGTCGGCAGGACTGGCGTTGTCAGCCGATGTCAGGCCCGTATACGAGATGTAGATGTCATACCCCTCGTACGACTCGATATCACTGGGAAGTGGGTCTAGCGTGACGGAGAGCGTGAACTCCGTCCCCGGGTCGATGTAGCATGTCGCGTCACCCTCCGTGGTGTCGCACCCACTCTCGCCCTCCGCTGAGATGCTGAAGTTCAGTCCCGGCGCAGGTATAGTGGCGTGCGCATCCATGCTACCGAAGCTCCAGCTAAGCAGGAGCGCGATCGCGGCCAGCACTCCACTCAATGCAACCAGGCTTCCCATCCTGAACCGTCTCGCGAAACCCATACTAGGGTCCCTCCTCTCGTCCGTCCCTTGACCGTCCGTGCCAGTCAAAGAAGCCCGCCCTACGATGGCAAAGCACATCGCGTTTGCGCGGGATCCCTACCGTGTGCTTGGCGCTTCCCGTCACCACTGTGGACCGCCTTTGATGTCCCAGACTAGCGCAATCCGGCCCAAAAGGACAGACCGCTGGCAAGCACCGTGCTGCACAACATTGCACGAAGATTGTCTGTATGTCAAGAGCTTCCCTTATCGGGAAGCTCTTGCACAATTGTTCTACAGAAGGCCGGGCCCTCCTCGCTACTGCCAGCAGTCCGCGAAGTACTGCTGCACACCGATGAGAATGTCATTCACTCGTGTCGTTCCATCGCCGTCAAGGTCGCCGCCCGGCGTGAAGTACTGATTCACCACGTACAGAATGTCGTTGACACGGATCGTCCCATCCGGGCTCCCAGTTGAGCCGGTGAAGTCTGCGCATTTTGCAATGACCACGTTGACCGACCGCACCGTTGCCGGAATCGCCGCAGCGTTGTCCGGGTTAGGCGGCGTGTCGACCAACATCGACTGTGACAAGTTCAGCGTCGTCGAGCCCATCGCAGTCCCGCGCGATTCAAAGGCCATCAAGCCGAGCTGGCCGCTGCAGTGCCCGTTGTTGCACGCCGGACCATAGGGCGGCGGTGGCAGTAGCGTGTTGCACGTAATCCTTGCTTCGCCGACGCCCGTGTCCGGGTCCTCGACAACAGTCGGCACAACGCAGGCAACAGACCGCTGCGTGGACCCCAGCCACGTTGTGAAATGCGCGATCGTGTCGACGTGGATCACGCTGGCGTCATAGGTCACCTTAACCTCGAAGGCGCTCGCGCCGGTCGTGTTGTTCACGTTCTTCGCCCAGAAGTACAAGCAGTCTGTGGTCGGGTCCGACTCGCCGACGCTACAGGGCGAAGGGCCCGTGGCGTCGCCGCCCTTCACCAGCACAACAGAAGGCGTGTACGTCGGTGACGAGTTCGAGTGGGCCGGCAGGATCTCCGTATCAGCCGCCCCCGCCCGCACGCTGTCCTGTCCCAGCAAGACACTAACTGCGAAGACGGCGCCCAGAACGGCAGCGGTCCCTAGTACTCCCAACGTCAGACGTCGGAAAAGTCTCATTCCGAATACCTCCTGTTTGTCCCCTTCAACTGCCCCACCAACCTCCTAAGCGCCGCCGCGGGTCCTGCGCTGCCAGAGAATGGCCGTCAGGCCTCCCGCCGCTATGGCGATTCCTCCCACGACACCCACCAACCAGAGCCAAACGCCCCGCGAGTCGCCGTCTGGGCCTACCGGAGGCCCGGGCGGTGTTGATGCGCTCCGGACCGTCCGCGTACCGTCCGACGTGCCGGGCGAAACCGCTGTCGTAGTTCGTCCCTCCAAAGTTGTCGTTCCGGGAATGGCTGTTGGAGGACGTGTACTGACAGGCGGTGCGGTTGAACTGGCGTTTCCGTTCGTCGGCGTCCGCGTGCTTCCGCTGGCGCCGGTTACGCGCACGGCGCCGCCTCCCACCTCCACGTCAGCGCTGTCCCCCAGCGGCCCGGCCACCTCGGCCGAGAGCACGAGCGGGCTCAAGCCATTGGACAGGGGGGTGAGCTGCACGGAGGCGAGGGTGAGGGTGCCCTGGGCGCCGGGCGGGCTGCCCCCGGTGGAGAGACAGCCAAACGTCACCGCACCCGGATCGCGCAGCAGCGGCAAGCACTGGAACGAGCGCCCTGTACTGCCAAGATGTGGCCCTTGCTCCACGCTACCCACTTCCACCACCGCAGCGTCGTACTCAATCGTAAACTGGAAGGCCGCCAGGCCATCGGAAGGCGTCTGGCGATCCGGCGTCCCGTCGCGATTATCGTCGTACGTCACCTGACCGAAGTGCTGAAGGTCTTCCAACACCACGTACACGCTGAACGTCCCGTCGTTGAGCGGCACAGTCGACATCGCCGGGGTAAGGTGGACCCTCCCCTCGGTCTGGGTGCCGGCCCGGACTGCTGATGGAATGAAGTGCGGCATAGTTAGGATCGTCAAGACCGGAAGCGCCAGCAGGGCGAGGCGTCGTAGTCGCGTGCGCGGGGTTGGCCTGGGCAAGAAACTCCTCCTCCTTCGGCAAACGATGGAGGGTGGCCTATTGTAACGCGTGTCCGTCCTCCCAGACTCCTCAAGGTTCCTGCCCCGCCCCTTTCCGGCCTCCTGCCGCGAATGCTCCCCAATGAAGACGGGCGGGGGAGGTCGCCAGGTATTACCCTGGCGTCTCCCCCGCCCTAGTGGTCTCCGCCTAGCGGAGGCCTTTGACTCGCTTTTACCGCAACCTAGGTCAGGTTCTTAAGGAACCTCCCTTAGGCCTTCGGGTTTACCGGTAGCTGTGCAGGCCATGGGTTGGTGCACGTGCTGCCGAAGCGTCCGAAGACGAACTGGATGTCCTTAATGTCGATGTCGCCATCGCCCTTGACCTGGCCGGACGGCTCAAGGTCCATGAAGCTGTTGAAGAGCAGGCTTCCCTTGTGGACGCCCCAGCGGAACGCCACCTGCTGCGAGTCCATTACGTCGACGTCGCAGTCGGGACCATCCACGTCACCCTCAAGGAAGCGGAACGTGATGTCCGCGTCCTCACAGGAGAAGATCGGGATGGCGTGACCCTGCTCGTCCGCCAGCTCACAGCCCTGGTTCAAGAGCTGAACCACGATGCCGTTGTCCTGGTTGGGACGGATCTGCGAGAAGAGCTCCGGTGACGGGCGCACCTCAATCGTGGCCAGGATTAGGCCATCGGTGGCGTTGCCCTTACCAACGGAGACACAACCGATCTGAGCAATGCCCTCCAGCGTGCTGCTGTCCTTGTCGCGGGTGGTGCAGATTACTGACGGGTCAGTCGCCCAGTCGCCGGCTGCGACCAGGTTGACGCACACGTTCTTGGAGTCGAAGCGGACTTCGAACTCGAACGCGGCCAGGTCCTGGACCTCGCCCTTCGGGTTGATCGTGCTCACCGGGATGTTGATCTGCTCGGTCAGCGTTGCAAGAGACGTGGAGTCCTCACAGCGCAGCGGCGGGATCTTCGCACCCTGGCGAACCAGGAAGACGTTCGACAGTGTCGGCGTCTTGAAGACCCTCGGCACTGGCGGAGGCGTCGATGTTGCGGTCGCCGGCACCGGAGTGGGCGGCGGGACGCAGTTGATGTTGATCTGGTCCGGGCCGTTGTCCGTGCTCGTCTTGCCACCGTGGTCGATCAGCAGCGTGTCCGAGCCGCTGTGGACCAGGTGGACCTCGCCGGAACCACCCGTGGCGGGGCAAGTAAGCGTAGTCGAGAAAACGGTACCCAGGAACACCGATCCCGCGGAACTGGTACCGACCGCGCACGAGACGTTCTGGAAGCCAGCTGCGTTGGGCGCTGCCGCCTCGAACACGCAGTCGGGCCAGAAACCGGCGATCTTGGGGCCGGTGCCGGGCTTGGTGGCGTCCTCAAACTCACCCGTAATAACACCCGAGTAGTTGATCGTGAACGCGATCGCATCGTAAGGAACCGGGGCCACGTCCAACGACGCCGACACCTTGAATTGAGTGCCTTGGTCAATGTTGCACTTGACCGTCGTGTCGGCGGTGGTGGCACAGCCGCCTATGTGGAGTGTGTACTCCAGGCCCGGGTTCGGCTGGTTCGCACGGGCGTGATTGGTGGTACCCAGGTTCATGCTGAGTAGCACTGCGGCGACCGCGAGAGCGGCCAGGGGCAGGCTCAGCATCCCTAGTACCTTAAACTTCTTACTCATGTGTAAACTTGACCTCCTACCGAGAAGTGAATACTTCCCAACACCTGTTGTTTCTTCCCCCGTTTGGTCTTACACATCCCCCCTTTCGAGGCCCAGGCGAGGTAGGGGCCAATACAAAGGATACGTCGTCGTGCAATCGACCGGGCGGGGGACGGCGATTGGCGGTAGAAAGCTATGCAGTTGTCTTGCGGCGGGGAAACTTGTGGAAGGTCATTCCACCAGCGGCTTCTGGTATACCACGCCCTTTCTTATTTGTCAAGACAGCCATTTTTGAATCTGCTCCGGGTGGCCCAAGAGGGGCCGGGCGGCGGGCCCGGGCCCTCGGCCTCTGCCTGCCTACTTCACGCACGGCGCGTCATCAAAGTAGTGCTGAACAGCATACAGAATGTCTTGGACCGTTATCTTCCCGCTGCCGTCGTAGTCGTAGATCAGGTCGTACAGCGGGTCCGGTGGCTCCGCGAAGTAGTGCGAAACTTCATTCAGGATGTCGTGAATTCGCATCAAATTGTCGCCGTTATTGTCGAAGCAGGCGCGAATCTGCGTCGTAGCGCTATCGTTGTTATTTCCCGTCGGCTCGCCCGGCTCATCCGGGTCCGAGACGCTCACCAGGTTGTCCAGGTTAATCGTGACCAGCGTGGTCGGCGCCCGCACGTTCACGGTCAGCACCACCTGACCCCCGCCTGCGGCCAGCTCGTCGATCGTGCAGGTAAACACCTGCGCCACCACAGCCCCGCACGTAGCGTCGCCCAGAACGCTCTGCAGCGTCATCGGCTGGTCGATCGAGTTGATCGAGGTCATAGGTAGCGTATCCGAGACGCTCACGTCGAAGGCGTCTCCCAGGCCGATGTTCGTGATCGTCAGCGTGTAGCTGAACTTCTCCACTCGCTTGACGTGCACCGGGCCAACCTTGTCGATCGTGATGTCCGGGTCCGGCGCGAGGATCGCGGTGAATTCACCGTCCAGGTTGTTGCCCGTCTGGCTGAACAGCTCGTTGCTGCTGCTGATGTAGGCCAGATTGGAAATAAGTGTATCCTGCGTGACCGTCGGCACGGTAATGGCGATCTGGACGACACTCTGGCCCGTCACCGTCCCCAGGTTGCACACGACGTCGACAGTTCCAATGTCCGGGTCCGGTCCGCCTCCACCGGGGTCGCATTCAGCGCTGCTGTTCCCGTCGTCGTAGACGGCTCCGGCCGGCAGGTTGTCCTTAATCACCACGTCCTGAGCGGGCTCAGGGCCCAGGTTGTCGGCGGTCAGATCGTAGACCACCGTGTCGCCGCTCTCGACCGGGTCGACCTGATCGACTTTGGTCAGGAGCAAGTCGGGCCGTGGCGAGAGGACCACTGTCTGCTCGAACTCATTGTTGTTCCCCTGATTGAAGAACGGCTCGTTGCCCGCGATCACCGCCGCGAAGTTCGTAATGTGCTCGTCTTCAGGGGGCGAATGCGCCGTCACCTGGATCACAATCTTGACCTGCTGGTTCTGCACCAGGGAGGTTGTCAACGTGCAGTCGACCTGACCGCCGTTCGCGGAACCATCGTGCACGCAGATCGCATCTGAGGAGTTGGCTGAGATGAAGACCACCTCCGAGGGCAAGAAGTCACTGGCGATGATGCCCGAAGCCGTTTGCTGCCCCAGGTTCTTCACCAGCAGGCTGTAGCTGATGACGCCCCCCGCGGCGACCGGGTCCGGCGAGTCCGTCTTGATGATCGTGACGTCCGGCTGGTCGCTTGGTAGCGGCGTCGCCGTCGGCGTGTTGGACGGTGTCGGCGTAATCGTCGGCGTCGACGTATTCGTCGGCGTCGACGTGATCGTCGGCGTGAGCGTGTTGGTGCGGGTCGGCGTGTTGGTCTTCGTCGCCGTCGGCGGGGAACCGCACGTGATCGAGAGCGATTCAGGCGCCCCAGGCGTCCCCGAACCAGGGCCCTCGGCGTGCTTCGTGCTCCCGAACTCCGTGATGCTTGTGGAACCGGCCGTGCCGTGGACCATGGTTACCGTGGCAAAACCGTTCACAGCCGGACACTGGAAGTCGGCTGTTGCGATCCGGCCCGTGTAGGTTGAGGCCGAGGCGCTAACTCCAATGGCACAACCAAAGGTAAGCACTCCTGGTAGGGTTCCGTAGGCCTCGAACACGCAGTTAGGCCAGTTGCCGCCAACGGTCGGGTTAGCGCCCGCGTCCGGGCTCGCACTCTGACTGTCGTTCGGCCGCTCGACAAATGTCACTCCGGAGAAGTTCAGTTGAACGTCGAACCCTTCGTAGCTCGACACACCGGTCGGCAGCGACTTTAGGTACACCCGAACACGGAACACTTGGTTCAGCGCGAACGTGCAATTCGGGCTTCCGCTGAACGTGCTGCACGTGTCTGGGACCGGCGTGGCCGTAGGTGTGCCGCCACCCGGCGTGTTGGTCGATGTAGGAGTTGCCGTCCCAGGGCCGGTAAGTGTAGATAGGGGCGCGCCGATCGAGAAGTTCAGGCCAGCGTGGCCGTCATCTGCGCTAGCTTTCTTGCTGCTGTCGCGTCCGTAGAAGACGACGAGCAGCATCAACCCCACAGCCAGCGCGGCGATGGGCGCAAGCTTGATCAGCACCAGCCACTTCTTCGACTTCTTCATCCTCATACCCTCCTCCCGGGTAGTACCGCTACGCTCGGAGACCTCCATGTCGCCTACCAAGGTAACCCGATCAGTCCAGCGGTGAACTGCAAGATGAGCGCGGCATCCAGACTGTTCGTCCGGCCGTCGCCGCTTATGTCACCATTCTGCGGGCAGGGAAGCGCAGCCAGGAGATGCGCGTCAAATTGAAGCACCAGCAACGCGTCGATTGCGTTCGTAGCGCCGTCGCACGTGACATCCCCGTTGGGCCTCGTTGAGGCCACCAGCATTCGGCACTCCAGCGCGTCTAAATCATCGCCGGTCGCCAGGCCCAACTCGCTGCCGTGTCGAATAACGACCGGCGGCGTGCCTGGCGCCAGGATGTCGCCCGGCCCGACGTAGCCAGCCGCCGGGCCGTTTTGGCGGGGAGCGATAGAATAGTACACCAGATCGCCCACGTTGTAAACGCCATCGCCGTTCTCGCGTAGACAAAACGCGTCGACATCTTGATCGGGCGTCAAGCCCAGCTGGGCCGCCGAGGCGAACACAGAGGGCGCCCCGCCGTCGCGCGTCACCAAGATATCCGCGGCCGAGAAGCCGGACGCCGCCAGCGTTGGCGAACTCGCTGCGAGCGAGAAGTAGATCGATTCCTCCGGCACGCCGTCGCCGTTCGCGTCGACGGCTGATGCATCCCTCGCGTCCAGCGCGTCCAGATCGTCGCGCCGCACCGCCGCTTCGACGAGCCCGAGCGGGAAGCCGGCGCTACAGGAGCCGATCGGCCCGTTGCCATCGAAGCGCAGCTCGTTGCTCCCGTCCACGGCCGAAGCAAACACGTCGCCTTCGGCTTCCGGCGCGAAGCCGGGGTCGGCCGGCGGACAGTTGTATTGCGCCTCCACGGCGGAGCCGGCGGCGCCGTGGGCGCCCGGTCCGACCGAGAACTCCACCGACTGCGCAGGGCCACCCTGGAGGTCTGTGCCATACGAGAGGCCATCGACGTCGTCCTGGTCGCCATCCGAGCCGTCATCGCAGCCGTCGGCCGTCAGGCCTAAGGAGGCGCAGGGAATACGAACGAACGGCGCCTGCGAGCCGGCGCTAGCGCTGCCGGGCACAAGGCCGAGGATATCGGCCGGATGCTGGCGCGACGGCCCGCCGCCCGCGACCGAAAAGCTCAGCTCCTCCGGCGCAAGCTGTACTTCGAGCTCGGCGACGCAGACGCCCAGCGGCAGCGACGTGTTCGCCTCGTTCAGGACGGGCACACAGCTCGGGTCTTCGTCAGTCGCGCCATCACCGTCGTCGTCGCAGAGGCTGCCACAGCCGGCCGCAGGCGGGTCCTCGCCGTCCTGGCCGTCGCAGTCGGCATCGTTGCCGCATTCCTGCGGCAGGCCGGGCGTAACGGGGTCTGGCCCCGGCCGGTCCTCGTCGACGTACACGTCGCCGTCCTCGTCGGACGTGTCCTCGTCGATCGAGCCGTCGCCGTCGTTGTCAAAGCCCGCCAGCGGCAGGCGGTAACTGGCCCCGAACGGTGGCCAAGCGCTCAGCGGCGCCTCGCCCTGCCCTGCCCACGAGACCAGGTGGAGCGCCGTCTCGTTGTGGAGGTGCTGCGGCCCAACCACCGGCGGATCAAGAGCCTCAACGTCCACGTACAGGTCGAGATAAGACGAGGCGGGGAACTGCGACCCGGTCTGGAGCGCCCGCACCTCGCCTCGCGAAGTGTGGCTCCCGTCGTCCGGCCGCTCAGTAACCGTAATGACACCCAGCTGCCCCGCTCCCTCCAGGTCCACGCTCTCGACCTGCAGATCGAAGACGCTCACGCCGTTCTCGATACGCGGCTCCGACTTCGTCACTTCGATCCGCCCGGTGAGTATCACGTGCAACGCCCCGAACCGGGAGATGACGTCGGCTGTCGCGGCGGCCGGTAGCAGCGAGCGCTGCTGCCCGGGCGCGCTCGAGGCGCGCGAGCCGCCGGAGGCGGCCAAGACAAGCGCGCTGACGCCCGCGACGAGAACCAGGCGTAGTAGCGGTCGCACCGGTTCGATTCTAGCATGGGGCGACCTCACGAGAGGACGGCAACGCGGCGGCCACTGGCTCGATCAACCTTCCATCTTCCAAATGCGCGGGTTAGCTCAGCTATAACAAGCCTCCACGGCTATCGTGTGCAGCTAAGGCCATAATTGTCCACCACGGTGAGAATGTCTCCGACTGTGACCGCGCCGCTGCCATCCAGGTCTGCCAGCGGGTCCGCCGTGAAGTAATGGTTGACCGCGTAAAGGATGTCGCCGACGAGCACCTTGCCGTCCCCGTCCATATCCGCGCAGATGCCGGACTGAACGCCCGCTGTCGGCGAGGGCACAGGCGTGGACGTGGAAGTGGCCGTAGCTGTGGCCGTAGCCGTTGGCGTACGAGTGGGTGTCGCCGTGTGCGTCGGCGTCGGCGAAGCCGTCGCGGTCGCCGTGGGCGTTCTCGTCCGCGTCGGCGTGGCCGTCGCCAGCCCGGTGGCCGTAGGCGGTGGCGTAGGACCGAGCACGGTTACCGACCCGTCCTGCGTCAGCACGGGCTGGAGCGGCGACGCGGAGATGGTCGAGAGCAGCACACCGGTCAGATGAGCCGGCGAGGTCCCTCCCAGCAGGCTGACGAAGTTGACCGTGTGCAACAGCCCCGTTCCGTTCGGACCGGGGGGATCGTTCGCCAGCGAGTTGCACGTAACCGTGACCGAGACCGGCCCTTCGCGCAGCGGCATGCAGAACGTGGACCGGCCGGTGCTGCCCAGGAACGGCCCCAGCACGTTCGACATATAGTCAAGCAACGCCGGATCGAACGTCAGCGTAAATTCGTATGCGCCCAGGTTCGTCGCGCTGTCGATGTAGATGTCCACCGACACCACCTCGAATTGATTGACCGTCTGGCTCACCGGCGAGACGCGCAGCGTGATCGGTCCAGGCGTCGGGGTACGGGTCGGCGTGGAGGTACGCGTCGGCGTGGTCGTGGGCGTATTCGTGACCGTCGGCGTATTCGTGATCGTCGGGGTCGGACAGCCGCCCGTCGGACAGGGCGTTGGCGTCAGCGTGTTTGTTGGCGTGTTGGTGATCGTCGCCGTCAGTGTCGGGGTGGACATCGGCGCCTCAGCGACGGTCACCGCTCCTGCGCCCACGGCGGGTGGGGGCAGCGCGGCGCCGTTGACCCCGGAGAGCGAGACTGCCTGGAGCGTAACCGGGCTGATCCCGTTGCCATCGCCGTTGAGCGTCAACGTCGCGATGATTCCCGAGCCAGACGGCCCCGGCGGCGTGCTGCCGAGTGTGTTGCAGACGTAGGTGAACAGACCGGGCGACTCGCTCGGTTGGAAGCACGTGACCGAACGGAACGTGCTCCCCAGGAACGGCCCAAGCGCCACCTGACTGACCGACGCTATGGCCGGGTTGCTCGCAAGAGTGAACTGGAAGGCGCCTAGCCCCGTCACATTGGCCAAGGCAATATCGATCGTTGTGTTGGACCCGCGGAAGAACGTCTGCGTAACCGGCTGGATGCAAAGCATCGTGGCCGATATTCCCCCGCACGGCCCCGGTGTGGGCGTCGGGGTAGTCGTCGGGGTGTTCGTCCGCGTTGGCGTGTTCGTAATGGTTGGCGTGTTCGTCGGCGTAAACGTGTCGGTCGGCGTCGACGTTGGCGGGCAGCCCCCCGTTGGACAGGGAGTACTCGTGAACGTTTCCGTGGGCGAGTTCGTAATCGTCGGCGTCAGCGTGGATGTCCGCGAAGCTGTCGGCGTCGGCGGGCCCAGGATGATCACGGAACCGTTGCTGACGGCGCCGATGCTTATCGGCCGGCCCTGAATGTCTGCCAGGACACCGCTGATGTCTATTTGGGACGCGCCAGCGACCAGGTCATGCGCCTGGAAGTCCACGACCGCGATGACTCCGTTGCCGTCCGGCCCTGGCAGCGCGCTACCCAGCGTTGAACAAGCGAGTTCCATGAAGTTCCCATCGATCGACGGCAGGCACATGAGCGAACGGCCCGTGCTACCCAGGAACGGTCCCGCGCTGATGCTCACGGGCGCCAGCAGCAGGTCGTTGAACGACACGTTCACCTGAAAGCCACCCAGGTTCGTCACATTATCGACGGCGATCTGCACGCTCACCGGATCGCTCGCTGACTTCGACTGCGCCGATGGCAGCACGCAGAGCGCAACCACGAAGACCGATCCGCCACACTGAAGTGGCGCCGGCGTCGCCGTCGGTCCCTGCGCAGGTGTCGCCGTGGGCGTCGCCGTTGCGGGCCCCGGTGTAGGAGTTTCAGTCGGCGTCAGCGTCGGCGTCGGCGTTGGGCAGATGCCCCCGCCCGTCACCGTGGCGCTGCCGTCCTGCGTCGCGCTCGGGATGTCCGCCCCCAACGTGTCGCCCAGCCCGGCCAGCCCGAAGTGCAACGGGCTGGGCCCGTCACACGACGTGCTGAAGCGCACGGTTGCCAGCAGCGCATTGCTACCCGACGGCCCGCTGTTGGTCCCAAGCGTGACGCAGCCGTAGCGCACCGAACCAACATCGATGAGCGGGTTCAGGCAAAAGACGCTGCGGCCCGTACTGCTCAGGAAGCCGCCGTTGCTCGCCGAGACGAAGTCGAGCGTGCTGTCGAAAAAGTCGAGTTCGAACTCGTACGCCCCCAGGTTCGTCACATTGTCCACCCGTACCTCGACCACGATATCCGTGCCCGCGCTGACGTTGCTCGTCGGGGGACTGATCCGGACCGTCGTCGAAGGTGTGGGGGTCGGGCTCGGCGCCTGGGCGTGCGCCCGAGATGATCCGTTCGGTGCGAACAGCGTCAGCGCGCCGCTCAGAGCGGCAGCGAGGAGCAGCAGTGCCGGCCATCGACCGGCGATCCTGCGGGGCGGGCCGCGTCTACCGAGGGCGGCCTGGGGACGCTGCGGCATCGGGTTCTCCCGTAGTAACGCCGTGGAATGTGCTTGGGAGGGCTCTTGATATGCTGCCTGCAGGTCAGTAACGCCTTCCAGATATCCCAACGCTGTCCCCGCTTCGACGTAACGTTGGCCACCGCGTCCCTGCCCTGGCCCTCGCTGTAGCTCCGCCGGATCGAAAAGGGACAGTGCCCTTCCTTGGCCCTGCCCCCCTGAATAGCGGCGCGCATCCTCCGCAGCCGCGGTAGAAGGTCAGCCCCAGTATCTCGTGTAGCTAACGTTATGTTGTAGTAACGCCGTCAAATGCCTATTAAATTCCTACGTCTACCGGTTCCGCCGGCGCCATCCATCCAGGAGCCAGCCCTGCGTTGCAAGCTTGGCCCGGCAGGCGTAGAATGGCCATGCGATTGTTACGCGCTGCACAAAGCCATGCCTGACGAACTAAAGGGCCTGATCCCCACCGACGTGGAAGAGGAGCTCAAGGGCAATCTGCTCCTCGGCTCGGTCGATCAAGTGCTTAACTGGGCGCGCAGCTCCTCCCTATGGCCCGTTATGTTCGGTCTGGCCTGCTGCGCCATCGAGATGATCGCCACCGCCACCTCCCGCTACGACATCGCCCGCTTCGGAGCCGAGGTCTTCCGCGCGTCGCCCAGACAGGCCGATCTGATGATCGTCGCGGGTACCGTGACGTGGAAGATGTCACCGGCCGTTCGCCGCGTGTACCTGCAGATGGCCGAGCCGCGCTGGGTGATCGCGTTCGGCGGCTGCGCCACCATGGGCGGTCCCTTCGCCTTCGGCTACAGCACGCTGCCGGGCGTCAACCTCATCGTGCCCGTCGATGTCTACGTGCCGGGCTGCCCCCCCAGGCCCGAGTCGCTCCTGCAGGGTCTCATGCTCCTGCAGGACAAGATCCGTCAGAGCAACAAAGCTGGACAGCGCCACCGCCCCGAGCCAAGCGGCGACTTCAGCCCCTACCTGCCGGCCGACGACCCGATCCGCCTCGAGCTGGAGTCGCTCTTCCCGCCGTTCATCAAGAAGACCGCCGGCCAGTCCCTCCAGCCGGCCATCTAACCAGGCGTGACCTAAGCTGCGCGAGCGCTCCTCTGCGCCTTGCGCCGGCTGCGCGAAGACACCAGCAGCACCGACAGCCGGCCGCACAAAGGGCGGCTGCCCGGAAGCCGACTATAGATGCATGGGGCGCCCGCCCCGAAAGGAGCCTCATGTTACGTAAACTTGGCCTGCTCTTGCTTCCGATGCTGCTCGTCGTCGCAGCCTGCGGCGGTGACAGCCGCAACGCCGCCGACAGCACGTCTACCCGCGAGGCCACCTCCACGGCGAGCGCGCCGCAGCCCACGGCCACCGACGAGGCGCCCGAGGCCACCGCCACGCCACTCGTCCTCGCGACACCGGACCTCAGCGGCGCGGGCAGTGTTCTCAGCGCCGTCAACCCGCTTCAGATGGTCAATAGCTTCAGCGCCGGCGTCCCCTCACAGCAGCCGGTCAGACCGGAGCTCGCGAGCGGCCTCCTCGTTCCGAGCGACCTACCCTCCGCCTTCTCCAGCCTAGGTCAGTTCGGCTTCACCATTCCCAGCGAGCTGGGCCCCTTGGAGATGGCCGCCAACATGTTCTCGACGATGGACGTCGCCACAGGCGACTTCGGCACGATGGTGATGTCGGCGGTCATCGACATGCCGCCAGAGGCGGCCGATGAGGTGCGCTCGATGCCCAGCTTGACCGACGCCGACCTCCAGGAGCTGAGCTCGCTGACCAGCGATTTCGGCGTCCAGTTCTCCGACCTGCACGTGCTCGACTCCTCCGGCTTGGGCGAAGGCGGCGCGGGCATGCACATGGTGATGAATTTCGGCGACATGATCGACGCGTTCGGCGGGTCGCCGGACGGCCCCAACCCGTTCGAGGCCGGCATCGCGATCGACATGTACATGTTCGTCCAGGACAGCCACATGTACATGACCATGGTCATGTGGCCCGCGGGCGACGGCTCGCTCGTGAACGCCCGCCACCTCGCCGACACGCTCGACGCCAGAGCCGGCTAACGCCTAAGCGCGCCACAAGTGAGCATAGAGCGGTAGCCCAGGCATTCAGCCTGGGCTACGTGAACACCAGGACCTGCCCGGCGCTAATACCGCAGCAGCACCTTCCCCACGAGCAGCTCGCGGCCGACCGGCCCGAACGCCCGGCTGTCGGTGCTCGCCGGGGCGTTCGCGCCCAGCACGTTCCAGCGATCGCCGCCCGCGGGCTCATGGAGGCGCTTGATCAGCAGCCGCTGCCGGTCGCGCGGATCGCGCACGACGACGAGATCGCCCGTCACGGGCTTGCGCAGCCAGTACGCGGCCTTGTTCACCAACACGCGTTCGCCCGGCGCCAGCTCGGGCAGCATGCTGCCACCCTCGACCTGGTAGCGGGCGAGCGGAAACAGCGACACGAGCCGCCGCAGCATCGAACCCTACGCGGGCAGGACCAGCTCGCCGCCGGCCGGCGTCTTCGAGGCGACCTTCTGCGTCTTGGTGTCCTTGGTCGCCCAGAAGATCTCCGCGAACTTCTGGACTTCGACCAGGAGGTCATTCGCGGCCTGGGCATTCACCTGTTGTCGCACCGTGGAGGCCAGCTTCATGATGTTCCAGGTGATCGCGTGCAGGTCCTTGTGCTTCTCCGTGTGCTCCGGCTTGAAGTAGTCGCCCCAGATGATGCGCACCTCGCGCTTGACCAGCTCCGCGTGCTCTTCCTTCGTCTCGATGTAGCGCGCCAGCGAGTTGACGTACTTATCGCGCTCCTCCTTGCTCGGCGGAGCGCCCGCCCCGCCCGGCGCCTCCAGCGCCTCGATCAGCTGGTTCATGCGAATACACGTGAGCGCGCCGATCTGGGCCAGGTGCGGGTCATAGATGCCGCAAGGGATGTCGCAGTGCGCGTGGACGGTTTCGGGTTGGCTGAGCTTATCGATGAGACGCAGAGAGAAACGAACAGGGTTCATACGATACCTCCATGTAGTGATGTGAGGACGTTCCAGCGCGATGAGTCTAGCAAAGCAAGCGTAAACAGTAAATATCGCGTTAGCGCCGCAGCCGGCGGGCGAGCTGCGGCAGTGCCCGCGGGAACGTGTAGCTGTCGAATTCCCCCTCGTCGGCGATCGTCGTGCGGGTGCGGCCGAGTCGCGCGACGATCCAGTCGAGGTGGTAGCGCCCGTCGGCGCCGGCGCGCGCCCGCCGGCGGAACTCAGCCACCGATAGGAACCAGCCCTTCCGCCGTGAGATGTCGACCAGTGCTATCTGGTCGGCGTCGGTCGAGCTGAGCATCCAGTGCATGCCCAGGTTCAGCCCGCCGCCGCGCCGCTGCGGCCCCGGCCGCACGAGGACGTGCACCCGGGTCGAACGCCCGCCGGACCCACGAACGAGCAGCCGGCAGTTTAGCCCTGGCGGCGCCGCCTCCGCGCTCAGTTCCGCGCGCCGCAACGCCCTCACCAGGAACTGGTCGGCCTTCCGGTGCAGCTCCGCGTCCGACATGGCGCCATCATCCCGCCCACCGGCCCGCCCGTCAAGCGGAGCACTGGCTTGCCAAGTTCGCCCTGCTCCCGCCGCGCTGGGCGATAGCACCGTAGTCTCCTTTGGAGGGGCCACTTCCATCTTATGTCGATTTGCCATCTGCTCGCCGCCGGGCCGACCGAACTGCCGATGGCTGACCGCTAGCTGACTCCCGCGGCCTGCTGCAGGACCAGCGCCGCATCGACGGCGCTGATCTGACCGTCTTGATTCATGTCCGAGCTCGGGCTGATCGATGGCAGCAGTCCCGCCGCGTACTGGATGATGAGAGCCGCGTCGACGGAGTCGATCGTGCCGTCCCCGTCGGCGTCGCCCTTTAGATGCGGCACCCGTGTGGGCGTATCGGTCGCTGTCGGCGTAGTCGTGGGCGAGGGCGGTTCGCTGGGGGTGGCTGTCGGAGTCTCCGTTGCCTGCGGCCCGGGCGTCTGCGTTGGCGTGCTGGTCGCCGTCGGCGTGAGCGCGGTCATCGACGGCGTAAGCGTTGCTGTCGTTGCGGGCTTCGCCCCGAGGCCGACGACGTCGACCGGAGAGGCACGCGTCGTGATGGTGTCATTGCCCAGCTGGCCGTAGGCGTTGTAGCCCCAGCACTTGACGCCGCCCGCCGCCGTCAGGGCGCAGTTGTGGTAGTCTCCGGCGCTAATGGCGGTAATCGTGGCAGCGAGGCCGGAAACTCGCGCGGGCGCGGTGCGGATGGAGAAGGCGCCTTCGCCGGGCGGGCCGTAGACGCGGAGACCCCAGCACGTCACCCCGCCTTCCGTGGTGAGCGCGCAGGTGTCATAGTCGCCCGCGCTGATGGCGGCAACGCCTCCGGTGAGGCCGGAGACGCTGGCCGGAGTGGAGCGCGATACCGTGGCGCCGTCGCCGAGGGCCCCGTAGATGTTGCGGCCCCAGCACGTCACGCCACCCTCAGTCGTGAGGGCGCACGTATGCCAGCCCCCCGCGCTGACGGCGACGATCCCGGCGAGGCCGGCGACGTCGACAGGAGTGCTGCGAGCGGTGATCGTTCCGTCGCCGAGCGCGCCATAGACGTTGAGACCCCAGCACTTGACGCCACCTTCCGTGGTGAGGGCGCAGGTGTGGTGGTCGCCTGCGCTGACGGCGGCAACGCCGTCCGGGAGGCCGGCCACGTCGACCGGTGTGGTGCAGACAGTACCGCAGGTCCCGCCGTCGCCAAGCTGCCCGTCGTCGTTGCGGCCCCAGCACTTCACGCCGCCGCTGCTCGTCACGGCGCAGGTGTGAGTGTCACCGGCACTGACGCCCGCGACGCCGCTCGTGAGGCCGCTGACATCGACCGGGGACGTGCGCGTCGTGGTCGTGCCGTCACCGAGCTGGCCGTCGCCGTTGCGCCCCCAGCACGCGACGCCGCCTGCCGTCGTCACGACGCAGGTGTGAAAGTCGCCCGCGCTGACGCTGACGGCGCCGCTGCCAAGCGCGGAGACACCCACCGGCGTTGTACAGACGGCTCCGCAGGCCTCGCCGTCGCCGAGCTGGCCGTCGCGGTTGGCGCCCCAGCAGACGGCGCCGCCCCCGGTGGTCAGCGCGCAGGTGTGTCCGCTACCGGCGCTGAGGGCCGCAACGACCCCGGAGGCAGCCGCTGGACTCGTGCGACTACGCAGGCCGGCCGGCAACGCGATGAAGCCGGCAACAACCACGACGGCTACGGCCAGGCAGAAAACGCGAAGCGATTGCAGATGCGCCCCTCTCAACCACGCGGCATTGGGTCGAGCTTGCCTCATGCCGGAGAGAGGATCAAGCAGCCGGGAAGGATCGTAGCCGGGGCGTCCGGCCCCGGCTACTCGTGACAAGCTGACTAGCTACCCGCAGTCGTGGAAGTACTGCTTAATGCTGTTCAGGATGTCATCGACGCGCTGCTGACCGTTGCCCATTTGCAAGCTCCATTGATGAGGCGCCCCCGTGGGCAGCACGCGGTCAAAGTCTGGGTTGTAGCCAGCCATGTAGGGCGGCAGCCCTGGATTCCCGTCGTTGTCGTCCTTGAAGTACGCCTGGACAACGAGCAAGATGTCATCGATCCGGTTCTGTCCGTCGTGCGACGGGTTGAAGTAGTCGTACGGGTTCAGGTAGTCGCGCCGGCCGCCAGTGAACTCGCTGCCAACTGCCGTCTCCTGCTCGCTCACGTTCGGGCAACCGTCCTCGTCCGCGTCGCCGTCGCAAAGCGTATCCCCATCCAGGTCGGGACAGGGTGTCGGCGTGTTCGTCGGCGTCGGCGTGTTCGTCGGCGTCGGCGTGTCGGTGAACGTCGGCGTGGGCTTGAGCTCATCCGAGACGTCGACGGGCGTGCTGCTGCTCGTTGTCGTGCCGTTCCCGAGCTGGCCGTCGCTATTGTTGCCCCAGCACTTCGCGACACCGCTCGTGGTCAGCGCGCATGTATGACTTCCCCCTGCCGAGACGGCGGCGACGCCGCTGGTCAGACCCATCACATTTACAGGCGTCCTGCTGCACGGGTAACTCGGGGAACTCGAACAGTACTCCGGCCCCGCTGTGCCGTATCCAAGCTGGCCGTTGGCGTTGTTGCCCCAGCACTTCACGCCGCCGCCCGTGGTAAGCGCGCATGTGTGATATCCCAGGCTCGAGATGGCGGCGACGCCGCTGGTCAGGCCCGTTACATTGACGGGCGCGCTGCTGTCCGTTGTCGTGCCGTTCCCGAGCTGCCCGTATTCGTTGCGGCCCCAGCACTTCACGCCGCCGCCCGTGGTGAGCGCGCAACTGTACTGTGACCCAGCCGAGATGGCGGCGACGCCGCTCGTCAGACCAGTCACATTGACGGCCGTCATGCTGCACGGGTCAAACAAACAGAACTCCGGCCCCGTTGTGGGGTTCCCGAGCTGCCCGTATTCGTTGCGGCCCCAGCACTTCACGCCGCCGACCGTGGTGAGCGCGCATGTGTGATGTGACCCAGCCGAGATGGCGGCGACGCCGCTAGTCAGGCCCGTCACATTAACCGCCGTACTGCTGTCCGTTGTCGTGCCGTTCCCGAGCTGGCCGTAGTAATTGAAGCCCCAGCACTTCGCGCCGCCACCCGTGGTACGCGCACAGGTGTGGCCGCCTCCAGGCGAGATGGCGGCGACGCCGCTGGCTAGGCCCGCCACATCCACCGGCGTGCTGCTGTCCGTCATCGTGCCGTTCCCGAGCTTGCCAGCGTAATTGAAGCCCCAGCACTTCGCGCCGCCGCCCGTGGTCAGCGCGCATGTGTGACTTCCCCCTGCCGAGACGGCAGCGACGCTGCTGGTCAGGCCAGTTACATCGACGGCGAGGGTGCTGCCCGTCGCCGTGCCGTTCCCGAGTCGGCCTTCACCGTTGTATCCCCAGCACTTCGCGCCGCCACCTGTGGTACGCGCGCAGGTGTGAACTCCCCCTGCCGAGACGGCGGCGATGCCTATCTTCGGGTTCGCTGAGGCGTGCTCCGTTCGCGACAACAACAGCCCGGCTGCTGCCATGCCAATCACCCCTAGCGTAAGCAGTGCTAGCAGCTGTCCTCGCAAGGAGTGTGGCCTTCTTGCCTCCACCATTTGCGCTAGTATACACCTGCTGTCAGGGCGGCATGTTGCCACAGTGCCATCCGGCGCTTGGCGCTACTCGGGCGGCGAAGTACGCTCAGCGCATGCACCGAGCTACGGCAAACGACTTGACGATCCTCGGAAGGACTGAACGAATTGACCAGCGGACACTTCCCAAAACCAGATCTCGCAGCGCGCTCCGCCAGCTTCAGTCGGCGCATTGTAAAGAGCCATTCACCTGCACCTGTCCGGCGGTCAAATCGAAAAATCGCGCGCGCCAGATTCAGAAAGGCGCGTTTCTTTTCGAAAAAATTCAATTCAATTCGCTCACTCCTGTCGCGCTGCCCTTGGCCCCTGCTACGCTCCAAGCGATGGCTGAGCCGCTGTCCCTCTATCTCCACATCCCGTTCTGCACCGCGAAGTGCGGCTACTGCGATTTCAACTCCTACGCCGGCCACGAGCACATGATCCCCAGCTACACCCGGACGCTCCTGCGCGAGGCCGAGCTCTGGCGCAAGGCGACGAAGGACCGGCCGATCGCGACGGTCTTCCTCGGCGGCGGCACGCCCAGCC
>JBIOYF010000152.1:0-2806 GCA_044870035.1 Dehalococcoidia bacterium | reverse complement strand
CTGAAGGCCCGGGTGCGGCTCGTGCGCCGACGCGCGATCGATGCCGAGCCCGGCCCAGACGATGAGCGCCAGCGCGGCGGACGCGACAAAGACGATGCGAGCGATCATGGGGCCACCTCCCGATTCGAGACTGGAAGCTTGAGGCTACAAGCTCGACTGCGCAGAGCATAGCACCTGGCAGAGGCTGATGGTGCCAGTCTAAAGCCTGGCCTCGCGAGACGGGACGGATCTACCAGTACGCCAGGTCGATGTACGCCCGGGTGACCTGCGGCTCGCGCAGGCCCCAGCGCAGGGCGCGCGTTTCCGGGACCGGCTCGTACCGTTCGAGCTGCTGCGCGAGCTTCGGGAGGTGATCGAGCGGGACGGCGAGGAAGTCGCGGCCGAGCTTATCGGTCTCGCCGATCAGGTACGCGAGCAGGCGCGCCATCGCCGGCTCGTGGCCGCGCGCGAAACCAAAGTCGAGCACGGAGGTCACGGAGATCACCTTCTCTTCGCCGGTCTCCTTGTGGCGCCAGCGGTCGCGCGCGTCGCGGCCGCGGTCCCACAGTCCGGCGCAGGCGACGACGCGCCCGCCCTCTTCGACGACGTAGTAGTCGTCCCAGTCGTACACCTTGGGCCAGTTGGGCAACTTCTGCCCCCAGTAGCCGTCGTCGAGGCGGCGTTCGAGGAAGTCGGCGCTGTAGGGGCGGAAGAGATCGAGCCCGCGGTGCGTGCGGTTGATCAGCGCCACGCAGCGCGGAATGTCGTCCGGGCGCACCTTGCGGACGCCGCGCGCAGCTTGCCCTGAGCCTGTCGAAGGGTCGACGGGCCGGCGGGGATACTGCAGGACCGTGACGCGCACGCCGGGGACTTCGCCTTCCTTCTTCGGGACGTCTTCCCAGAAGTCGGGGACGTACTTCTCCCACCAGCCGACGACGGCGAAGTTCTGCGTGCGCATGATGTCGTACTGGGGGTTGCTGGGCCGCGCCGCGCCGACGCCCCACGACAGGCTGCGCACCTGGTCGCCGTACCCCATGCGCCGGTATTCTCGGCGAACGCGCAGGGCCTGGCCGTAACGGACGATAAACTTCTGGCCGGCGACGATCGTGTTGCGATGGGTGAAGGAGCAGCAGGCGATGAGGATGCCGCGCAGCTCGATGACCAGCACGTTGACGTTCTCCTGCAGCCGGAACTGCGCGAACGCGTTCGGGCCGCGCTCCGTGGTGATCTCCCAATCGCCGACCTCCTCCGGGGAGTTGGCCATGAGGTCGGAGAACGCGTCGTTGTCGGCTTCGGTGGCTTCGCGGCCGCGCAGGTCGCCGAGCGTGAGCCGCTCCTGCCAGTCGAGGTGCTTGCGGACGGCCGACTCGTCCTGGCCGCCCCAGCGCAGGAAGCGGCGCAGCACGCCGAATGCGCGCAGCTCGGCGGCGCGTTGCAGCACCTCCTCTGAGAAGCCGCGCTCCAGCCAGACATTGCGCAGGTCTTCGGGGATGGGCGCTGGGCCGAACAGGTCGCCGTCTTGGCCGGTCACGGTCCCTTGGCGCAGAGGTTGATCGCGATCTGGAGCAGGATGCGCAGGCCGCGCTCCAGGTTTTCGACGGAGACGCGCTCATCGATGCCGTGGATGCGCTCCGTCTCGCTGTCGTCCAGCTCGAACGGAATGTGGCCGTAGCAAACGATGCCCTTGGGGCGGAAGTGCTTGCAGTCGGTGCCGCCGGACGTCAGGAACGGCACGACGAGCGCCTCGGGCCGTTCGCCGTGGATGGCGTCACCGATCGCGGCGAACAGCTCGCTGTCGATGGGCGACTCGGTGCCAACGCTGGACTTGACGAGCGAGAGCTCGACCTCGGGGTCGTCGATCACGTCGCGCAGCTCGCCGAGGAGATCATCGCTGGTGACGCCGGGGACGCTGCGGACGTCGATGTGGGCATCGCAGGACGGCGGGATGACGTTCTGGCCGAGGCCGGCGTGGACCATGGTGGGGACGTAGGTGTTGCGCAGCATGTTCTGGATGCGGCTGCCGCCGCTGAGCGTGGCGAGCATCCCCTCCAGCTCGTCGTCGCTGAGATCGGCGATGCTGCGGCCGTCGCGCAGGCGCAGGATCTGCGGCGGGAACGCCGATAGGTAGCGACGAGCGAGATCGCGCGCGGACGGCGGCGACCGGTACGCGCCGATGCGCGCGATGGCGCGCGCGATCCGAATCACTGCGTTGTCGTCGCGCGGCGACGAGGCGTGGCCGGGTTGCCCGCGCGCCGTGAGCTTGACGGTGCTGACGCCCTTCTCGGCGACCTGGACGGCGTAGTACGTTGCGCGCGGGCCGGCGCGGGCGAACGAGCCCTCGGTGAGCAGGAACTCGCCGCGGACCGCGTCGAGCTGGTGCTCGGCGAGCCACTTCGCGCCGTCGATGCCGCCGACCTCTTCGTCGGCCGTGGCGAGGATGCGGAGCGGGCGGCGCAGCGGCACGTCCCGGCGCTTGAGCGCGATCGCGCAGAGCATCGTCAGCACGCCAAAGCCCTTCATGTCGAGCGCGCCGCGTCCCCAGACGAAGCCGTCGTGCAGCGCGCCACCGAACGGATCGACGGACCAGTCGTCGCGCACAGCGGGCACGACGTCCATGTGATGCGCGAGCACGAGCGGGCCGGCGCCCGGGCCGAGCGTTGCGATGACGTTCGGCTTGTCGCCCGACGGGCCAACGCGGGTGGTGGCCAGGCCCTCGGACTGGAGGAGCTGCTCGACCCAATCGGCGGCTTTCGAGACGTCGCCGGGCGGGTTCGTCGTGTCGATCGTCAGATACTCACGCAGCAGCGCGACGGCTTCTCGTGCGAGC
>JBIOYF010000151.1:0-9637 GCA_044870035.1 Dehalococcoidia bacterium | reverse complement strand
CCTCTCGCACGACACCGCCGAGATCGAGCTCGACGGCAGGCGCTGCATCGACTTCTGCAGCAACGACTACCTGGGAATCTCCGCGCATCCGCGCGTGACGGCGGCATTCATCGAGGCCGCGCGCGCGCACGGCGTCGGAGCGCGCGCCTCGCATCTCATCACCGGCCACCAGGGCGAACACGCGGCCCTCGAGGAAGAGCTGGCGGCGTTCACCCGCCGCGAGCGGGCCCTCTTGTTCTCCACCGGCTACATGGCAAACCTCGGGCTCGCGACCGCGCTCGTCCGAAAAGGCGGGGCCGTCCTCGGCGACGCACTCAACCACGCCTCGCTGATCGACGCGGGGCGCATCGCGCGCGCGTCGATCGACTATTACGCGCATGGCGAGGCTGCTGCGCTCGACGCAAGGCTTTCCGCGCTCAGCGCCGGCCCCGCCCTCGTGCTGAGCGACGGCGTCTTCAGCATGGACGGCGACCTCGCGCCGTTGCCTGCGCTGGCGGCCGCCTGCCAACGGCATGGCGCCCTGCTCGCCGTGGACGATGCGCACGGACTCGGGGTGCTCGGCGCCAGCGGCGGCGGCACGCTCGAGCACTTCGGGCTCGCGGTGCGCCAGGTCCCGGCGCTGGTCGGCACGCTCGGCAAGGCCTTCGGCAGCTTCGGCGCTTTCGTCGCCGGCGATGCCGGCCTCGTCGAGACGCTCATCCAGCGCGCGCGCACCTACATTTATACGACGGCGCTCCCCGTCGCGGTCGCCGCTGCGACCCGCGCCGCGCTCGCGGTCTCGATCGCGGAATCCTGGAGGCGCACGCGCGTGCTCGCGCTCGCTCGCCGTTTCCGCGTGCTCGCGGCCGAGGCCGGGATACCGCTCGCGGCTTCGGAAACGCCGATCCAGCCGATCCTGCTGGGCGGAGCGGATGAAGCGGTCGCGGCGAGCCAGCGGCTGCTCGAGCGCGGGTACTTCGTCGCGGCCATCCGACCACCGACGGTGCCAGACGGCAGCTCGCGCCTGCGCGTCGCGCTCTCGGCAGCCCATCGCGACGGCGACGTAGAAGGGCTGGTAGCGTCTCTCGCGGAAGTCCTTTCGCCCGAATGAGCGGCGCGAAGGGAACGCTCGATCCGCGACCGCCCCTCCTCGATCGCGCTGCCATCCTCAAGAATTTTGAGGAGGCGAGCGCCGGCTACGACGAGTCCGCCGTGCTCGCCGCGCGCCTGCGCGAGCAGATGGTCGCGCGGCTCGGCTGGATCGGCTTCGTCCCGGAATCCATCCTCGACCTCGGCTGTGGCACCGGCCACGGTGCCACGGCGCTTGCCGCCTGCTGGCCGCAAGCCCGCGTGCTTGCACTCGATGCATCGCGCGCGATGCTGAGTGAGGCGGCTCGACACTCCGCGGGAAGTCGCGTCGAGCTCCTCTGTGCGACAGCCGAGGCTATCCCGCTGCCGGACGCGAGCTTCGATCTCGTCTTCAGCAACCTGATGCTGCCCTGGTGCGAGGACATCGACGCCGTCTTCGCCGAGGTCGTGCGCGTGCTGCGGCCGCGCGGGCTCTTCACGTTCACGAGCTTCGGTCCCGACACGCTCATGGAGCTGCGTGCCGCCTGGGCCGCCGTCGACGGCGCCCCGCACGTCCATCCTTTCACCGACATGCACGACCTCGGTGACGGCCTGGTGCGCGCAGGGCTCGCCGAGCCCGTGCTCGACGTCAGCCGCTACACGCTGACCTATCCGGACGTCGACGCGCTGATGCACGACCTGAAGGCAACCGGCGCGCAGAACGCGGCAAGCTCCCGGTCGCGCGGGCTCACGGGGCGCGGCCGCCTCGCCGCGATGGCCGAGGCCTACGAGCCATTCCGCGCGGACGGCACGTTGCCGGCGACGCACGAGGTGGTGTTCGGCCAGGCCTGGGGTGCTGTGGAGCCCTCGAATCACGAACGTCGCGGGCGAGACGAGGTCATCGTCCCGATCCGCGACGTCGGCCGGCGCAACTAGCCCGCGTCAGCGAAACTTGTCGGGAAACTGCTTCGCGAGGCCGTCCGCGAGCGCGTCCGCGATCACGTACATGTGATGCGTCATCGCCACCCAGGTCTTCGCCTCGGTATCCCACTGCTTCGCTTTGAACTCACCGATCTGCTGCACGTGATGCGAGCCGTGCGCGGTGAGGAGGCTTTTCAGCGTGTCGACTGGCCAGTTCGGGTTCGCACCGCCGAGGAAGGCGGCAATCTCATTGGCGTTGGCCAGCAGCTTCGACATCGCCGCGTCCTGACCCGCCTTGTCGTTGGCCACCGTCGCGTCGAGATAGCCCTTGATCGCGCCCCAGTGCCCGGCGAGCAGCCCGAACAGCTTGTCCGAGGCCGCCTTGCCGTAGAAGGGCTCGATCGCGCCGGCGATTGCCTTCGCATTCTCGACCACCTGGCGCTCCGCCGCGTCGGCGGCGGCCTTGTCGCCCTCGAAGCGCGCATCGACGACGTTGCGCACCCAGAACACATGGCCGATCCACAGGTCGCGCAGGGTTGCGCGCGTGTCCGCGAGCTTCGTCGCGATCGCGGGTGGCTGCGCGGCCTGCGCCATCGGCGCATCCTGCGCGGCGGCCGGCAGGCTGACCGCTGCGACGGTCGCGAGAAGGGTGGCGGGCAATGAAATTCTCATGGCGATTCTCCTAGAGGGATTTGAGGTACTCGACGAGATCGGACTGCTCGGCCTCGGTGAGGCCGAGCGCTTGCCGCGCCTCGTAAGCGGCGACCGCGTCCGCGAGCGTCGCGGCCGTGCCGTTGTGGAAATACGGCGGGTGCTGCCACAGGCCCTTGAGCGGCGCCGTGCGGTACATCTTCGTGGCGCTGCGCGACGCGTAGCTCGGCACCCCCGCGGGCTCCGGCTCGCTCACGACCTCGTCGGGCGAATGCAGGCGCTCGTTCGCGTCGGTGAGCTCCGGTACGCGGTGGCAGCCGGCGCAGCCCGCGGTGCCTTCGAACAGGAGCTTTCCGCGCGCAGCGGCCTCGGGATCGAAGCTGCCTTCCGGCGCGGATGGCGCCGCGATCGAGAGCTGATAAGCCTGGAGCGCCGGCAGCTTGTTGGTGACGAGGTCGTCGGTGCCGTTCGTCACCGCGACGCCGGTGTGCGGCTCGCTGAAACTGCCGTGGCCGCCCATCTGCGTGACGGCGACGTAACGATTCCAGTACGCGAGCTCGTCGCCGTCGCCGGTCGCGGTGACGCTGTGAACCCCGCGCAGGCCGTAGGCCGGCGGGATTACCTGCGGCCCGTTCAAGCCGTCGAAATTGAAGCGCGGGTCGTACTTGCCCGGCCCCCAGGAGTTGTACACCGCTTTCTGCGCGGAACTGAGCGCCGGCGACAGCGCGATGATCGCGCCGGGGTTCAGGTCGCGATTCGGCCAGCCGTCGAGACGCCGGCCGATGCCGTGGGCGAAGGAGTCGTCGACCGTAGAGTGGCACAGGGCACAGGTGATCCCGACGCGCGTGAGCGTATCGACGCCGGCGATCGTCTCCACTGTCCCCTTCACGCCGACCACGGCGTCGAGCTTCAGGAGCGCGACGGTGGTCGCCGGATCGGTGAGGCTGATCGATCCATCCTGGATGCCCTGCACGACGGCGGCCGGCAAGGCCTCCGCGTCGACCTTGAGCCCGACTGAGAGCGCGGTCACCGGATCGACCGCGGAGCGGATCACCTCGTGCATGCGGAGCGCGTCGGTCCACTGCGTCTCATCGCCGAAGGTGTCGAAACGGAAGATGTCGCGCCCCGCGTCGACGAGCGCCGGGTCGAGCGCAGTGGAAAACGTCCAGCGGATCTCGGCGGCGAGCGGCGCGCCGCCGCGGCTCCGGGCGCCGGTGGCCACGGTGGCGACGCAATCGGTGTCGCCCGGCAGCACGGCGTTCGGCGTAAAGACGGCGCGATGGCTCGCGCGGTCGTAGGCGACGGTCCCGTCGATCGCCGTGCCGTCGGGACACGCGATCCCGAAGTTCGCGGCGTTGACGGTCGAGGGATCCATCGGCCGCCCGAAGTCGACGCTGATCGCCGCATTGACCGCGACTTCGGTCGCACCATCCGCGGGAGTCGTGGCTTCGACGACCGGGGGCTGCGTCATGCCGCCGTTGTCGCAGGCGGCGATCGCGGCGGCCGCCGTGATGAGCAAGGCCGGCAGAAACCGGCGGTCGGTCTCGATCGAGCTGCGATGCAACATGACGGCCCTCCGGGCTGAACCGCCGGTAAACCAAGGCCCGGCGGGGACGCGTCCGTTATAGCTCGACAAAGACAGTATAGAAATACTAATATGCCAAAAGCACTGCAGCGCGGAGAACCGCCATGAGCGAGACGTTCGGCGCCAGCCGCAACCGCCTGATGCGCCACCTGCTGCGCAACAAGAAGGGAGCCAGCATCGACGAACTGACGAGCGCCGTCGGCGTCACGCGGACCGCCGTGCGCCAGCATCTCGCCGCGCTGATGCGCGACGGGCTGGTCAACGCCGGCGAGACGCGCCCCACCGGCGGTCGCCCGGAGCAGCTCTACGTGCTCTCGCCGGAGGGGCGCGAGGAGTTCCCGCGCCGCTACTCCTGGTTCGCCCAGCTCCTGATCGAAGCGATGGAGAAGGAGCACGGCACGAGCGGCCTGCGCCTTCGCCTCGGCCGCATCGCCGCCGCGGTCGTCGCTCAGATCCGCCAGGGCTCGCCCGCCAGCGGCAATCGGCGCGAGCGGGTGCAAGCGCTGTCAGCGCTCATGACCGAGCTCGGCTACGACGCGCGAACGGCAGCGGACCTCGGCGGCGCGCCGACGATCGAGGCCGACAATTGCGTGTTCCACGAGCTCGCGACCCGGAATCCCGAGATCTGCCACTTCGACCTCGCGCTGCTGTCCGGCTTCAGCGGCAGCAAGGTGCAGCTGCACGAGTGCATGGCACGCGGCGGCCACGTCTGCCGCTTCCAGTTCAAGCCACCGGGGTAACGGCCCGCCGAGCGCTCGCTACTCCGGGCTTCGGCGCACGTGTATGCTTGGCAGCCCTCGCATTTCGGCGTCCGACCGGGAGCAGGACTCACTGAGATGGCTGACGTTTTCGTTTCGTATGCGCGCGCCGACAAGGCGCGCGTCGCCCCACTGGTGGCCGCGATCGAGGCGAAAGGCTGGTCCGTCTGGTGGGACCCCGATATTTCACCCGGCCAGGAGTTCGACGACCAGATAGAAGCCGAGATCGAGGCGGCTCTGGCCGTGCTGGTGGTCTGGACCCCGACCTCCGTCGCTTCGCGCTGGGTGCGGGGCGAGGCGCGCGAAGCCGCCGAGCGCAACATCCTTGTGCCGGTGCGGTTCGACCAGGCCCGCCTGCCGATGGACGTGCGCGCCATCCATACGACGGATCTCGACGGCTGGAACGAGAATCCCGCGAATGCGCAGGCGGCGGAATTCCTGCGCGCGCTCGGCGCGATGATCGCGCGCTCCCAGGCGTCGCGTCCCACGAAGCAGGGGAGCGCCGTTCCCACGGCAGTCTCGGTCAAGGACGCTCCGCGCTACACGATCTGCGTGCTGCCGTTCGTCAACATGAGCGGCGATCCGGAGCAGGAATACTTCAGCGACGGCATTACCGAGGACATCATTACCGATCTTAGCAAGGTCTCGGCGCTCGGCATCATCGCGCGCAACAGCGCTTTCATGTTCAAGGGCAAGCAGGTCGACATCCTGAAAGTCGCGCGCGAGCTCAAGGTGAGCCATGTGCTCGAGGGCAGCGTCCGGAAGGCCGGCGGCCGCATCCGGATTAATGCGCAGCTGGTCGACGGCGAGACGAACAGTCACGTCTGGGCCGATCGCTACGACCGTGACTCCAGCGACATCTTCGCCCTGCAGGACGAAATTTCCGAGGCGATCGTCAAGGCCTTGAAACTGCGCCTGCTGCCGGAGGAGAAAAAGGCAATTGAACGGCGCGGCACGAGCAATGCCGAGGCCCACAACCTCTACTTGATGGCGCGGCAGACCTACATCACCAGCCAGGAGTATGAGACCCGTTCCGCCGAGGCGATCGTTCGACTCGCGAAGCGCGCCACGGAAATCGATCCGACTTACGCGCAAGCCTGGGCGCTGATGGCCATCGGGCACGGCAAGCTGCGCCTCGCGAGAGGCGGTGGTTCGGGCGAAGGCATGGCGGCGGCGGAACGCGCGCTCGCTTTGGATCCGGCTCTCGCCGAGGCCCGGGCAGTCAAGGCCCAGATCCTGCTGCTGGACGGCGACGCCGAAGCCGCGGCGGCGGAAGTTGCCGTCGCGCTTGAGCAGGATCCCGAGTCTTATGAAGTCAATCGTTCGGCCGGACGACTGAACTACCAGCTCAAGCGGTACGAAGCCGCCATCCGCTACTTCGAAAAGGCCGCGGACCTGATGGAGGCAGATCTCAACTCCGCTTCAATGCTGATGAGCGCTTACACCGTACTGGGCGATATCGCCGGAATGCGCCGCGCCGCGCAGCAGGCATTGAAGCGTGCTGAAGCCATACTGGTCCATGACCAGAACAACTCCATGGTGGCCGGTTACAGCGCGTACGCGCTCGCCGCGCTGGGCGAAGGCGAACGCGCCAAGGCACGCATGGAACGCGCGCTCCTGATCGACCCGCAGAACTTCAACATGCGCTACAACTTTGCGTGCGCGTTGTGCGTCTATTCGAAGGACAAAGAAGCCTCGCTCGAGATGCTGGGCCCGGTGTTCGAGTCGATCACGGACACCTTCCTGCCCTATGCGAAGGCCGACCCGGATCTCGACCTGCTGCGCGACGATCCGCGCTACCAGGCCATGGAGGCGGCAGCCGAGGCGCGGCTCGCCGCGCAAGCCGGGACGAAGACAAGTGGAGCGGCTTGAACAAGCCGCATCTCGGTGACTTCTTCGTCACCGGTACCGACACCGGCGTCGGCAAGACACTCGTCGCCGCGGCGCTGCTCAGGCTCTTTCGCGGGGCGGGCCTGCGCGTCGCAGGCATGAAGCCGATCGCGGCGGGCAGCGTGGCCGGACCGGAAGGGCCAGCGAACGAGGACGCTCTCCTCCTGCAGGGCGAGTCGAGCACCCGTCACCCCTACGCGACGGTGAATCCGTTTCTGTTCGAGCCCGCAATCGCCCCGCACATCGCGGCGGAAGAAGCGGGCATCGCGATCGACACGGCGCGAATCACAGCCGCCCACAAGATTCTCCGCGCGGGCGCGGACGTCGTGCTCGCCGAAGGCGCTGGCGGCTTCCTCGTGCCGCTCGACGCGCGCCGCAGCTGCGCCGAAATTCCCGTTCTGCTCGGCATGGACGTGATCCTTGTCGTGGGATTGAGGCTCGGCTGCCTGAACCATGCGCTACTGACGGTGGAAGCGATCGCCGCGCGCGGACTCGCACTCGCCGCTTGGGTCGGCAACCACATCGACCCGGGCTTCACGCGCTTCGACGCCAACGTCGCGACGCTCGAGGCGCGCATCGCCGCACCCTGCCTCGGCATCGTTCCCCACATGGCGAAGCCGGACGTTGCGGCCGCAGCGGCCGCACTCCCAGGCGCGCTGCGCTTGAGCCGCATCCCACTGGCGGAGAAGGAAAAAAGCGGGTTGCGGCCCTAGCGGCCAACCCTTACGATGCGCGGGCCGTGAGCCCGCGTACCGCGGGCTTCCTCCGGGGGCTCCGTTGCACATCGCCAGTCGGTTCCAGATGCGGTCGGTCGTCGCCGGCGTGCTCGCCTCGGTCGCTTCACTGCCGGCGCGCGCGGACTGGAGCCTCGTCAACATGCCGGAGGGCGTGAGCGAGCTCTCGCGCGAGATCCACGGCATGCACATGATCATGTTCTGGATCTGCCTCGTCATCGCGGTCTTCACCTTCGGCGCGATGATCGTGGCGATGACGCGCTTCCGGAAGTCGAAGGGCGCAGTCGCTGACCAGAAGATGCTGCACAACGCGCGCCTCGAAGCCGCCTGGACGATCGTGCCGGTCATCATCCTGATCGCGATGGCGATCCCGTCGGTCGAGAAGCTCGTCAAGATCGAGGACACCTCCGGCTCCGGACTCACCGTCAAGGTCACGGGCCACCAGTGGTACTGGCAGTACGAGTACCTCGGCACCGGAGTGAAGTTCTACAGCCGCCTCGCGCGCTCGAGCGACGTGGCGCGGCAGAAGGGCTCCGGCATCGACCCGCGCACGGTCGAACACTACCTCCTCGACGTCGACAAGCCGCTCGTGATCCCGACCGGCGTCAAGGTGCGCATGCTCCTCACCGCGAACGACGTCATCCACGCCTGGTGGGTGCCGCAGTTCGGCATGAAGCGCGACGCGATTCCCGGGTTCATCAACGAGATGTGGATCTCGGTGGACTCCGACAAGCCCGGCACCTACCGCGGGCAGTGCGCGGAGCTCTGCGGCGCCGACCACGGCTTCATGCCGATCGTCGTGGTCGCGAAACCGAAGGCCGAGTTCGACGCCTGGCTCGATGAACAGAAGTCCGCGGCCGCCACGGCGCTCGCCGCGACGGAGCAATGACGATGGCACACGCGGGCCACCACGACGACCACGCGCACGGGCCGCCAAAGGGCATCGTGCGCTGGCTGACGACCACGAACCACAAGGACATCGGCACGATGTACCTCGTGTTCTCGCTCGTCATGTTCCTCATCGGCGGCGCGTTCGCGTTCATGATCCGCGCCGAGCTGTTCCAGCCCGGGCTGCAGCTCCTGAACCCTGCGGTGTTCAACCAGATGACCACCATGCACGCGCTGCTGATGGTCTTCGGCGCCGTGATGCCGGCGACGGTCGGACTCGCGAACTGGATGATCCCGTTGCAGATCGGCGCGGCCGACATGGCGCTGCCGCGCATGAACCTTTTCAGCTTCTGGCTGCTCGCGTTCGCGTTCCTGCTGCTGCTCTCGACCTTCCTGATGCCGGGCGGCGCGCCCGCCTCGGGCTGGACGCTCTACCCGCCGCTCGTGCTGCAGACCGGCGAGGCGTTCCCGATGGCGGTGTTCGCGATCCACCTGATGGGCGCGAGCTCGATCATGGGCGCGATCAACGTGATCGTGACGATCGTGAACATGCGCGCGCCGGGCATGACGCTGCTCAAGATGCCGCTGTTCACCTGGTCCTGGCTGATCACGGCATACCTCCTGATCGCGGTGATGCCGGTGTTCGCGGGCGGCGTGACGATGCTGCTCACCGACTACTTCTTCAAGACCAGCTTCTTCAACGCGGCCGGCGGCGGCGACCCGGTGCTGTACCAGCACGTGTTCTGGTTCTTCGGGCACCCCGAGGTCTACATCATGATCCTGCCGGCGTTCGGGATCGTGTCCGAGGTCATCTCGACCTTTGCGCGCAAGCCGATCTTCGGCTACGAGGCGATGGTGTACGCGATCGCGTCGATCGCGTTCCTCTCGTTCATCGTCTGGGCGCACCACATGTTCACGGTCGGCATGCCGCTCGCGGGACAGCTGTTCTTTACGCTCTCGACGATGCTCATCTCCGTCCCGACCGGCGTGAAGATCTTCAACTGGACCGCGACGCTGTGGCGCGGCTCGATCAGCGTCGAGCCGCCGATGCTGTTCGCGCTCGCCTTCCTGTTCCTGTTCACGATCGGCGGCTTCTCGGGCCTCATGCTCGCGATCGTGCCGGCGGACTTCCAGTACCACGACACCTACTTCGTGGTCGCGCA
>JBIOYF010000150.1:0-2426 GCA_044870035.1 Dehalococcoidia bacterium | reverse complement strand
GACAATCAGATCCATCCGTGGCATCTGTGCAATCTGTGGCCAAGGGGCCGGGGTGGGGTGCTGACTAGCTGACTGGCTGACCAGCTGACTAGCCGGAGGCGTATACTGGAGGCGCCGGGAGAAGACGATGTCCGACGGCGCCCGTGATCCGGTCTGTGGCGAGTGCGGCAGCGCGCTCGTCGTGCGCGACGGCGAGCATGCGCTGCGCTGCGCGTCGTGCTTCGATAGCTACCTGCGCGAGATCGATAACGAGTTCTTGCAGTCGTACGCGACGCTGGGCGTGACGACGCGGCGCACGGTGGCGGAGACGTGCCTGCGCGGACTGGTGCTGGAGTCGCCGCCGGCGCGGAAGATCCTGGCGATGGCGATCTGGGAGCAGTTCTTCCTCTCGAGCGCCGACCTGGTCGGCCTCGCGACGGCGATCCGGGAGCGCGTCGAGCGTCCGATCGTGCAGTCGTTCCTATCGTTCCAGCTCGACCGCGAGCGGTCGGCCGCGTTTTTCGCGCAACTGGCGGACGGCGGCGACATCGAGCTGCTGGACGCGCTGGGGCTGCCCGCGCCGGAGAGCGTGAGTGCGCGATGTCCGTCGCTAGCCGTGAAGGACGCACGCACGCTGAGCACTGCGATCGACTCGCTCTTGCGCGACCTGCGGACGACGGCGCAGCGCAGCAGCTCGGCGCTGCTGCTGAGCGAGCTGTCCGGCCAGATGCAAGGCGGGCCGGCGCTAACGGACAGGCCGTCGTGGCTGGCGGAGGGCGCGCTGCGGCCCGATCAGGTCGCGTCGCTGGTGCTGGACGAGCGTCGACGGCAGCTCGTGCTGCGCGCTGTGCCGGTCGACGAGGACCAGCTCGGCGAGGTCGTCGACGCGATCGATTGCATGACGCGCGCCTCGTCGAACTTGATCTACGCGTACCTGACGATCGCGGATGAGGACGCGCGCACGACCGCGCTGGCGGAGCGATAGTGAACCCCGGCCTCATCTTCGGCTGGCTGCCGGTGATCGGCATCATTGCCGGGCTGGCGCGGCTGCGCTTCCCGCGGGCGCCCTGGATCGCGGCCGGGCTGCTCGGTGGCGCGTATCTCATCTACATGGCGGCGCTCGGCGCGTACGCCGGCCAGTGCTGGGACTGCAGCGGAGTGGCCGACGGCGATACGCGCGGCGACACGTTCTTCGTGGCGGCGATCTTCTTCGGCATCCTGCTCGCGACGACGCTGCTGGGCGTCTGGCTGGGCGCGCGCCTGACCGTCGTGTTCGGCCGCGTGATGAGCGCGGCGCGCGACCTGCGCGATGGGCTGCGCGACCGCGAAGACGGGAAACATGCCGATGTCTAGCGAAGTGAGGGGTTTCCGACGGCGCCAATTTGCCTTCGCAATGTGCGCAATCCTGATCGCTTGGGTGGCGTGGCTATTCGTAGCTCCGTGGCTGGTCCATGACGTAGATCCCGGCGAGGGTGCTGACCGGGCACTCGTGTACATCATGCTCTGGGTCATCGGTACCCTAGCGGCTATCGCCGCGGTCGCTATCGCGCGGTTGCTCCACAGATCATCCAGGAAAGGACCTCCCTAACCGTATGCCGCGCACTGACCACAAACGCATCGTCGCCGCAGGCTACGACCACATCGCGGAAGGCATGTTGCGTCTCAATGGTGGCGAGCAGTCCGGGCCGAAGCTCGGTTACCTGACGCGCGTAACCGAAGGCCTCCTACCCGACGCATGGGTGCTCGACCTCGGCTGCGGGCCTGGGCTGCAGTCGGCGTGGTTGGCGGAGCGCTTCCGCACCGTCGGCTCCGACATCTCGGCCGGGCAGCTGGCGCTGGCGCGAGAGCGGGCGCCGGGCGCGTCGTTCCTGCTGGCCGACATGTCTTCGCTGGCGTTCGCGCCGGCATCGTTCCACGCGATCGTCGCGTTCTACTCGATCATCCACGTGCCGCGCGAAGAGCACGTGCCGCTGTTCGCGAGTCTGTACGGCTGGCTCAGGCCCGGCGGCCGGCTGGTCGTCGTCATCGGCGCGAACGACTGGGAAGGCAGCGAGTCGAACTGGCTCGATCTCGGGGCCGACATGTGGTGGAGCCACTTCGACGCGCAGACGGGCCTCGACATGCTGCGCGACGCCGGTTTCGAGATCGTCGAGTCGAAGATAGAGCCGGACTCCTTTATCGGCGTCGGCGCGCACCTGTTCGCGATCGCGGAGAAGCGCGCGTGAAGCACGACCACCTCGGCCTCGACGCGATCACGGACATCGTGGGCATCCGCGTCGGGCACTGGCAGGACCGGCGCGCGGCGACCGGCTGCACCGTTGTGCTCGCGCCGATGCCGTTCGGCGCGGTCGGCGGCGTCGACGTGCGCGGCGGCGCGCCCGGCACGCGCGAGACGGAGCTGCTGCGTCCCGGCACAATCGCGGAACGCGCGAACGCCGTGCTGCTCA